>JAHBWR010000049.1 GCA_019636875.1 Nitrospira sp. | reverse complement strand
GAAATGGGCACGCGAGTCAGTCGCAACGGCCAGCTGTTCAGCCGTCGCCAGTTGGATTGTATACACCAGTGAGGCGGAGGTTTTCAGGAGGGCAAGGCCATAGTCGAAGAGATCCGCTTCTCTGCCGATGAGCCTTCGCCGGCTGAGTTGACGGATACCGGCCACCGTAAAGGGAGTCGTCTCGAACGAAACATCCTTCAGACGAACCATCAAGGGCTGCTCAGCATGGCCATCGTTGTGACGCCCCGTGATGTCTGTACCATCGAACAGACCACGTTGGAATCGGCGATTCTCCACCAGCGCGCGATGAAAGAGCCCACGCCACGTTGCATCGGTGAGATCCCGATCCACGGCGAGGCAGGTGTCCGGATTGAGCGGACCACTGACATTGTACCCCTGCACCAGTCGCTTACTTGCCAGGAGGTCGGGGAAGGCATCGCCCATGCGTTCGGGAAAGGCCGTGGTCCCGCAGAACGGACTGACTTGTATGGCCATATAGTCCCGGAAATGCACCTGCTGATACCGCTCCAGCAGCCGCTGCAAGGTGCGCTCGTGGCACAGATGGAACGGATAAAATATGACGCCGGATCGTGTCATGCCAGTGATTCAGCATAGCTGTTCTGCAACAGTATCGGCAAGCTGTCGTCCCAAGGGCAATTGAACGGAAGCGGTGATAGGGCGCCACAGCGATTCTAACCGTCTAAAAATACTGCACTGACGAACCCTTGAGACCAAACATACTTTGCGTAGCGAAAGCATTCTCAGTGACTGACTGATAGCCCGTGAGCACGTTGGAATGCTTTATGACTGTTGTGTGGGTTCGGTATGTCACGCGCCGGTCGTTCCTGATCACCATTGAACCTATGGCGGTGTCTCGCACCGGCCATTCCATTGCCCCTGGCAGGAAGGACTCTTGTATGCTGAGGTGAACATGAGCGCGGCAGGATAACAGGTTTATGTGGCAGGCACGACGCCGATGCTCTTCAGCGCTGAGGCTGACATCTGAGAGGCACGATTCCAGATCTGGTCAATAGGAGGAAAGGCGTGTGGTGGGAGATGACAGCTTCCGTTCTCTTGGCCCAGTTATGGCGAACATTAATACGACAGGGCTGAGGACCGCTATCTAGCGGTGCGATCTCGGCGACGAACTTCCGCTCTTGGCCGATAGCGGCCATGACGGGCGGTTAATCTGCCGTTTCTCATCCGAAACTCTCGCCCCACCGACACCGAACACCAGATCGTACTCTATTACATCTTATCTAAGCCGGAATAGTTCAACGTTCCTGGCACGTTGCAGCGGCAGAATGCTGCTGCAGAAATGGTGACTGTCGCCGGCACCGTGCTTTTCAGATCCCTTTCCCTTAATAACACTTGACTCTGACGCCTAATGCGCCCAGGGTGATGCTATGACGTATTGAGCCACGCCGACCGTCCTATCCTCGCGCGTCACGTTCACTCCCTCCCGTATCCTGCGCGATCGATTCCCCTGGTCTCCGCCGCTTGTGCGCCGCATGTTCCTCGAACGATCTCAATAGATGCCCCATGTCCAAGCGCTATCATCGCTTGGGGTGGGAGATGTGTCCGCTGCACAGGAACGGAGCTGAGGTCAATCGACCACATCAGACAATTCATAAAAGGAGCCATATATATGATCACCATCACACCGACGGCAGAAGAAAAGATCCGGGAGCTCATGCAGGAAGAGAAAGACACAGTCGGCCTGCGTGTCTACGTGAAGGGCGGCGGCTGCCATGGCTACCAGTACGGGATGAGTTTCGAATCCGCCATGAGCGAAGACGATACGGTGATTGAGAAGGGCAACGTCAAGGTCATCATGGACTCCCAAAGCGCTCCGTTGTTGACCGGCTGCGAAGTCGACTACTTGGACAGCGTGCAAGGCTCCGGCTTTGCGATCAAAAACCCACAAGCCAAAACGACCTGTGGGTGCGGCAGTTCATTCAGCGCATAACGACATGGCACGGTGCGCCAGATCGTCGGCGACCGACGTCGATAAGAAGGGAGCCAGCTATGAGCGATCCAGTCATCATCGGAACCAAGAATAAGAAGGGGCAGATCATCACAGATGCACACATCATGATGAACGAGGCACCGCGCACGCCGTCGTTTTTTACCGGCAGCGAAGTCATTAAGGAGGCCGTCAGGCGCGCGAACGTGAATGTGATGGTGGCCTATCCCATTACACCCCAGAGTGAGGCAGCTGCTCTCTGCGGCGAACTGTTTGCTGAGGGCTATATCGGCGACTATTTCCGCGGGGAGAGTGAGTTTGCGGTCATGTCCCAATGCGCCGGTGCCGCCTTCGGCGGGGCTCGTGTCTTCACCACCACCGCTGGGCCGGGCACCATGCGGGCCATGGAAAATTTTCCGATGTGGGCCGGATCCCGGTTGCCAATCCAATGTATTGTGACTTGCCGCGGCATCAATTCCCCCTTGTCGATCCAGCCGGATACCATTGAGATCGCCTACCTCATGAATACGGGCATGCTTGTCTGGCATGCGGAAACCGCACAGGATTTTTACGACTGGATTCTCAAGGGCTACATGGTGTCGGAAGAGCCGGATGTGCATTTACCCTTGGCTCTTTGTTGCGACGGTTTCTTCGTGACCCATACGAAAGACGTCGTCGACCTGACACCGGTCGACATGTGCCTGCCCCCCTACGATCCCTATCGCTCACCGGTTCCCTGCATGGATATGGAATGTCCCCCGGTCCGGATGATGCGCGATCCCTTCGTGATGAAGAGCAACTACATCAGCTACGCCACGCACGCCAGCTGGCAACAGGAAGTCTGGGCCGCCGCGGAACGGTCACGCAAGCACACGATCGCCTGGCTGGACGGCTTGATCGAGATCGAAGACGGCGACGCCGCCGTCCTCATTATCTCCTCGGGGACCGCCGTCTCCCAGGGACGGGAAGCCATCCGTCTGCTGGCCGATGAGGGGGTGCGCGTGGGGCTCGTTAAGGTCAAGACCTTGCGACCATGGCCGGAAGAAGAGCTTCGCGAGGCGACCAAACATGCCTCGCACATCATCGTGCCTGAGTTCAATGTCATCGGATGGATGGCCAAAGAAATCAAAGCCACGATCCCCCGAAGTGAGCGAGTCGTCGCCGGACCGCGCGTCTGCGGCGGCATGACCTTACCGCCGGAAGTGATCGTGGAGGAAGTCAAAAAAGCCATCGGCATGCGATCCGGCGTGCTAGCTGGACGCGGCGGATGAGCCTGACAGACGGATAGAGCAACGGCACCCTAGTTGGTTGCATAAGCAAGTTACCGATCACCACCGCAACTGCGGACAACAGCGAAAGTGAGGTCCCATATGAGTCTCGACTACGTAAAATTTTCACCAGGATTCGAATCCTTCATGCCGAAAGAATATCGGGATATGGTGGAGCACGGGCCCTTCGGGAAGAAAACGACTGTGTCGCAGATGGGCAATTTCAAAGAAATCCTCGAAGAGCATCCCATGTGCGCCGGCTGTGCGATGACCCTGTTCATCCGGCTCGCCATTGTCGCATTCCCGAATCCCGAAGACACAATTACCGTCGGGACGGCTGGATGCGGCCGGCTGGCCATTTCGCAAGCGGCCATTCCATTCGTGTACGGCAACTATGGAGACCAGAACGGCGTGGCAAGTGGATTGTCGCGCGGATTGCGGATTCGTTTCGGCGACAAGCCCAAGGATGTCGTCGTGATGGCCGGTGATGGGGGTACCGCCGACATCGGATTCCAGCAGGTCCTCCATTCCTGGTTCAGGAAAGAACGGTTTACGACGATCATGCTGGACAATGAAGTCTACGGGAATACCGGCGGACAAGAAAGCGGCATGACGACCAGAGGAGCAGTGCTGAAGATGGCCCCGCTTGGCAAGAAGTTTGAGAAAATGGATATGGTCGCCATGGCCAAGATTGCCGGATGCGCCTACATTGCCACCGTCGTACCGAATAATCCGCGCCGAGTGGAAAGTTGCATCAAGAAGGCCGTGCTGATCGCCCGCGAAGTCGGTCCGACCTATATTCAGGCCTATACCTCCTGCAATATCGAGTATGCGATCCCGACCGATCAGGTCATGGCCGATGCGAAGGCTGTCGAGGATGACCGATATAAGTTTGCCGAATATGTCAGCGAGGACGCCAAGGCCTATTTAGCCGAGCGATATGGGTACAAGGAATTCGCCCAGAAGCCGGTAGCGGCCATCACAAACGTGTGATCATCTGGCTAGGGGTGGAAGATTCCCAGGAAGACTCAGATACCTTGCTCGAACCTTCTACCCCTCAGCCGATGGGCCCTGTTGTTGATCTGAGAGGAGAGCGCTGAAGAAGACATGCAGACACTCGACATCCATCGCCCCGATATGCCTGACCTTCAGTTCGTCCTATTTGTGACGGCGCTTTTCACATCTAGATTGACTACGCTGAATGTCCCTCCATCTCTCCGCACCACGATTTTCGACCGCTGTTGGACCCTCATTCATGAAAGTCCTCCGCCTCGCAGACCGGAAGATCGGGTCCTGGACCTCCGACCCTGGACCGAGCTTACAGTCGAGGCAATGGTCGAAATGATACGTGCAGAGCTTACCGAAGCAGGGATTCAGATCTTGGCTTGGGACCATGCCCCCAGCGAGCCGACACGTGCCAGCACCCCAGAAGCCAAGCCTCTCATCGAACGACTCTCGAAACTCTATCCTCAGCCACCCGAGGAACTTGCCGGTGGCGATACAGCCTTATCGCAGACCTGTGACTGATCTACTGTTACCAGATGCAGGCTTCCGGTGCGGTGCTACCAAGGCCGTGGAACAGCCCCAAGCAGTTCCAGTTATGCGCTTACCATTCAGACTGTGCCCAAGGGAAGACCGACCGTCGGCAATCCAACAACCTGGTCGTTGGCTGAGGTACCACGTGGAAGCAGAGGAATGCCCCCTTCGACGCATGACAACTCCTTCCTCAATCTAAACAACTCCTACGTCCCTTCTTGGGCGCTTTTCAGCGATGGTCCCTTCTCTCACTTTCTAGCGAACGATTCCTTGCAGGAGGCATCACATGTTGACGGGCGACAAGACAAGATAACGGGTTGGCATAGAAATTCTTGCTCCACATCTTCTGTGGATAACCTTGTGAACAGATAGCCTTTTTCACTCAATCATGCATCAATGACGTGTTTATTTATCAAACTGCCTATTTTTTAGGCATCCGCTCCATCTTATTATGACCACAACTAATAGTGGTTAGGACATGCGTTCCATACATTCCTGCATATTCCTAGCAATATTCCTTGGCACGACAGGGTCTTCGTTTTGAGAACTTCCAGTAAACCCATCATTCGGATCACTATCCACAGGTATATTATTTTCCTGTGGATGAAGCTTCTCAGCAGTAGGAGCGGAGTTTCGAAACTGTCAAGAGCTATGATCCAAAAAGAAGACCCCATGAGTCATGAAAAATCTCCCGAGACTAACGTCCCAACCTCAGAGCCAAACAGCCATTCACACACGACACATGGGATTGTCTGGGCAAGACAAACGGCCATTGGGATTCGAGTGACCTCGTGCGGGCATGCATTCCAGCTAATGTCTGGGGTTCCCAGACAGAAGAGCGGTGAGAACAGGAATCTCGAGTCAGAAACGGACTACCAGGCATAGGCCTCCGGTGCCGTTCCACCAGGCCCAGGAAAGATGTCGTCCAACTGTGTCAGCATGTCGTTATCAAGAGAAAGACTCAGGGCCCGCATGGCCCCATCCAGTTGCTCCATCGTGCGAGGACCGATGATCGGGGAGGTGACGACTGGTTGGTGCAGAAGCCAGGCCAGCGCCACATCGGCCGGTTGTTCGCCCATCCGTTCACACAGCGCTTCAAAAGCTTCGAGTTTGGGACGAAACTTGATGAGCTCTTGTTTCAACTCTGCATCAACTCGACGCCCTTTTTCTGCAGAGCCCACCCCCCCAGCCAGCAACCCACGCCCCAGTGGACTCCACGGAATAAGACCAAGACCGTAGGCCTCACAGGCAGGGATGACTTCCAGCTCAATCATCCGATCGGTTAGATTATACAGACTCTGCTCAGACACCAACCCCAAGAAGTTCCGGTTGCGGGCAGCTTCCTGGGCTTGTGCCAAATGCCAGCCGGCGAAATTGCTGCTCCCGACATACACCACTTTCCCTTCCCTGACCAACTGCTCCATCGCTTGCCAGATTTCTTCCCAGGGCGTTGCTCTGTCCACATGATGCATTTGATAGACATCGATCCAGTCAGTCCGTAACCGACGGAGACTCTCCTCGCAGGCACGTTTGATATGGCGGGCAGACAGATGAGATTGATTCGGCCACCCGCCCATCCGACCATACACCTTGGTGGCTAAGACCACCTTGTCCCGACGACCTTCACCTTGTGCAAGCCACCGACCGACGATCTGTTCGGTCCATCCCTCACCGAGTTTCCAGCCATACACATTGGCGGTATCAAAAAAGTTGAGCCCGAGCTCCAAGGCACGGTCCATCATGGCAAAGCTATCAGGCTCCGTCGTATGTGGCCCAAAATTCATGGTCCCCAAACAGAGACGACTTACCTTCAACCCTGACCGCCCAAGATGTCTGTACTCCATAACCAACGCCTATTCGATCACAGACCTGTCGCCGAGCCACAGATGGAGATATTGTCTTCTCATTGATCGCTGATCAGCTTAATATCCCCGTCCTGTACTCCCACCACGCCCCATCCGGTCGAGTGGAAGGGCTTCGTACCGTTGCTTAAGATCTGGATGCTCACTGAGATACTGCTTGACCGCCGCATCATCCGCAAAAACCTCCGGACTACGTTGGCGATATTGATCCAGCGTCAGATCGTGTTTTGACAAGAGCGCAGTGAGCTTGGCGTTGATATCCGCACCCATTTGGCGCATCTGTTCCTGGGATGGGCGCTGGCCGTCCCCATACCCCGACCCACCTTTGAAATAATTCGTCATCATCTCACCGATCTCGATCCGTGCCTTAACAAACTGTTCCACTTCGGCCGGTTCGGCGGCATGGACCACGCCGGCACAAAGAACGACTCCCAATGAGATAGTGATGATTCGGTTCCGCATATTCATCGTCAAGACCCTCCTACAAATCAGGCATGTACTTGCATACTGTACTACTCCAATGCTTCCTCTTCATCGTGCCACCGCTACGGCTCCTCTTCGCCGTCACTGTGCGCGGATGGAATCCCATAGCGTTTGCACTTCTCCCAGAGCGCCTTTCGGGACAACCCCAAGACCTTCGATGCGGTCGTACGACTCCCGTCCACTCGCTCCAGTACCGAGATGATATAGTCTTTCTCAAATCCTTCTCGCGCCGCGGCTAGCGAGGTGAGAGCCGTATCCCTTTTCTTTGGCCCTCCGGTTAAGCCTTCGCTGCAAAAGCCGCAGGATTCCTGCGGCGTCCCGCCCAGATAAGGACAGGATTGGAAACCACACAGATCTGCCGGTTGCACGGTCGCTCGGTCTCGGCTCAGCGCCACGGCTCGTTCGACCATATTCTCAAGCTCCCGCACATTTCCAGGGTAGGAATAGCGAAGCAATAATTCGCGAGCCGGCTGAGAGAACCCACGTAACGGTTTATTCAGCTTCTCCGAGCACGTTTCCAGGACGTGCTGGGCGATGACCATGATGTCTTCCTGCCGTTGCCGGAGGGGTGGAACCACGATCGGCACGACGTTGAGGCGATAAAAGAGGTCTTCTCTGAACCGACCCTGCGCCACTTCTTTGCGCAGGTCCTTTTGCGTGGCACATACAAGTCGCACATCCGCTTCAATCGTCTCATTGCTCCCGACCCGTTCAAACGTCCGTTCCTGAAGAACGCGCAAGAGTTTCACTTGCACGACCGGCGAGATTTCGCCGATCTCATCAAGGAACAGAGTGCCTCGGTTGGCCATCTCGAAACGGCCTCGCCGTTGACGTAGTGCGCCTGTGAACGCACCCCTCTCATGACCGAACAGTTCGGCCTCCAACAGCGTCTCCGGCAAGGCCGCACAGCTCACTTTGATCAACGGAGCCCCCCGCCGGAAGCTGTTTTGATGCAACGCGTTCGCCACAAGTTCCTTACCGGTTCCGCTCTCCCCGACGATCAGCACCGTCGAGTCGGTCTCCGCGACCAACTTAATCTTTTCGAGGACGGCCCGCATGTGGCTGTTGGCCCCTAAGATGCCATTGAAGCAAAATTTGTCTTCGAGTTGACGCTTGAGATCCTGATTCTCTCGGCGCAAGGCAATCACCGCACCGACCCGTTCAACGATCAACAGCAATTCATCCATCTGAAAGGGTTTCGTGACGTAATCAAAGGCACCCAGCTTCATGGCCCCTACGGCAGTTTCCACAGAGCCATGGGCGGTGATGACGAGCACCTCCGTCAGCGGATCCTTTTCTTTCGCCGTCTTGAGAACCGCCAACCCATCGGCCCCCGGCAACCGAAGGTCGGTAATGACCAAATCAAACGCCTTCGCGCGAAGCGCGTCAATCCCTTCCGTACCTGTCGATACTGCCTGAACGTTGCAACCGACATCCTCCAACGCATCCAGCATCGAGAGACGCATCAACGGCTCATCGTCCACCAGTAAAAGATTCAGCCCCTTCATACTTCCCTCTCCGCAAGGGAGCGCACGCGAGACACCGGTAAGCAGAGTGTGAACGTCGTTCCTTTGCCGACCTCACTCTCCACCAGGATTTTTCCGCCATGGCGCTCCGCAATACCGAGATTGACCGATAACCCGAGCCCTGTCCCCTCCCCTTCTCCTTTGGTCGTAAAAAACGGATCAAAGACACGCGGGAGAATGGACGCGGGAATCCCCGACCCGGTATCCGTCACATCCACACGGCACACTCCCTCAACCACGGAGGTCCTGATCGTCAGGGTTCCTCCATTTTTCATAGCCTGTACGGCGTTCAGAATAAGGTTCATCAAGACCTGTTCGATCATATGCCGATCAACCATGACACTCGGTAACTCCTGACCGGGAAACACCTCCAAGCGGATTTGATTGGGACCAAAGAGATGGGTCGTCAGGACCAGCACCTGTTCCACGATGCGATTGATATCGGTCGGGCTGAACTCCGGCTCGTGCTGCTGTGAAAAATCGAGCAACTGCCGAACGATCTTCTGAACGCGCCGGACTCCATATTCCATGGAAGCCCAATATTCCTCTTGGCGCGCGGCCGTCAACGTTCCCTTTCGAAGGTTATAGAGACAATTCAAGATCCCTCCGAGGGGATTATTGATTTCATGCGCCACACCTGCGGCAAGTTTCCCGATGGACGCCAGTTTTTCTGCATTTCGGATTTGTCGCTCCAGCTTTTTTGTCTCCGTCATATCACGTGCGATGCCAAGCACTCCGAGAATCTCACCGTCGACCCCATGCAAGGGAGACACACTGACCATCACGGTACGCGGTTCTCCCAGTCGTGTCACGACTTCGACTTCATAGACCTGCTTCGCACCGATATCCAAGGTGTTCTTCAGTCGGCGTCCCCGATGACGCCGAGACAAGAGGGAGAGATATGGGCGCCCGACTAAGTCATCTTTGCGATAGCCCCACGCATTGATCTTGCTGTTGACGTAGGTAAAATGCTGGTCCAGATCGAGGATATAGATGACGTCATTGGCATTCTCAAGCAGATTTTCCAAATACTGTTTAGTCTCTTCGATTTCCCTCGTGCGTTCCCTCACTTTCAATTCGAGATCTTCGCGGTACGATTGCAGCTGGTGTTGAAGCTTTTTCCGATCGGTAATATCGCGTAGTTGCACCATGACGAGCAATGGATCGGTTTCACTCACCCGAATCAAGTCCATTTCTACCGCCATCTCGTGCCGATCCTGGTGGTACACTGCAATTTCCTGCGTAGGCACCCGCCCCTCCTGCGAGATCACGTCAGACAACCACCCGGTAAAAATCTGATGGTACTCCTTGGGAATGATCTCAAGGATATTGCTCCCGATAATATCCGATTCGACATAGCCCAGCACTTGCGCTTCCCGCTGATTCACGGCAACCACCGTCCCATTTGGCTTCACCATGAACACGGAATCGGCCACAAAATCGAACAAGGCCTTGTACCGCGCCTGGGACGTCGTCAGCTCCTTGGTTCGTTCAGAAATCGCCTGTTCCAACCCTTCGGTGTATCGCTGCAGCTCCTGTTCTAAGCGACGTCGTTCGGTCACATCCCGGACGAACGCACGCGAATGTACCAACCCCCCTCGATCATGATCGATCAGTGCCGTCGCATGAATCTCCACGTCGATCTGACGGCCATCCTTCGCCAGCAACACCGTTTCAATCGAGCTTTGTCCGCGTCTGACGAGCTGCTCAAGATAGTGCAGCACCTTCGATTCTTGCCCGTCAGGAACGAGGTTCCAGAGTTGCACGCCCAAGATTTCGTCATGCGCATATCCAAGCTTGTCGAGACCCGTTTTATTGACATGCACAAGCCGACCGCCTCGATCCAGTTGGCAAATCATGACGGGAGCATGTTCGATGAGATCCCGATATTTCTCCTCCAACTGCCGAACCTCTGTTACCCGCTGTTCCAGCTGACCGAACGAGCGTTGAAGATTGGCGGCCATGTGATTGAACGCACCGGCGAGCCGTTCAATCTCATCTCCGGTTCGCAAGTCGAGTCGCTGTTCCAAGCGACCGCTTCCGATCTGCTGAACCCCATCCTGGAGCAACTGAATGGGTTTGGCGATCCGGCGAGCTGCGAAGATTCCGATCGCTCCAAGCCCGATCAGCACCACCACTCCAAACACCACAATCTTGACCATCAGCTCATCCAGCGGGGCAAAGGTTTCCGCTGGATCCTGACGCACGACGGTGATCCAGCGTTTTTCGCCCAGACTGCCGTTCGCAAGACGATCCGCGAAGCGCACTGGAGCATGCCCAATGAGCGCTTGCGCATGACCGTGTGAATCGTCGTCCACCACCATCCATCCCGGTTTCACGGCCTCCAGTGCGATGAGAAGCTTGGCATCGACGGAATGGGCTTCTGGCCCGAGGACCGGACAGATCAGCGCTCCGCCATCCGAAGCAAAAAGAATGGCATGACCTGTCGTACCGAACGACCCTTCCGTAATGGACTGAAACAGCGTGTCGCGCCGAAGCAGAATGGTCACCGCCCCGATCACACTGTGACGTTGCTCATCAAGAATCGGCGCCGCCACAACGACGACGTGAGTCCCGAAGGCCGGGTCGAATGCGATGTCACTCACATATGGTTGCTGACTACCTACCTTCACCACCGCTTGCCACCACGCGGTTTTCGCGTAGGAATATTCCACCTGTGGGATGGAACTGACGACCAAGGCGCCCTGTGCGTCGGTGATCAAGATCCCCACATAATCCGACTTTCGAATCTCGTGCCACCGAATCAAATAATTGGTGACGATTTGGTTGATGAAGAGCGGAAATTCACTGCGCTTATCGCGTTGTTTCCAGCGCTGCTGCCAATCGTGGATCATTTCCGAAATGCTCCGCTCATCCTTCCCTTCATATGTGCGGTTAGCTTCCGAAACGGCGGTGCGGAGAAATGGCGTGGTGGCAAGCTGCTGAGCCTCATTGATACTCCGGCTCACATGCGATTCGATCCGTCGAGCCGCTTCAACAGCCGCCTCCTTGAAATTCGCCCCCGTAGACTCACGTAAGGCGCGGCGTTCTTCGACATAGATCAGAACCAAGAGGAGGAGAAGTGGCAGGAGGCCGACCATCACAATTGCTGCGATGATCTTCTGCTGGAGACTGTAAGACCGGCTCCAGGGTATCATACCTACACCAGGAAGAGATTCGAAGGCTCGTTGGATGTGTTCCCTTGTCGGCTTTGTGTCGGCGGTTCAGATAACATCCACCGCACCACTCAACTCAACAACGACGACACACCAGGCTTGCACGACACGTGAGCTTCTATTCCACCATTCACTCAGCGGCGTTTCAAGAGTCGGCCCTGCGCGCCTGGCCACAACAATAAGAGAGGGCTGGCGACGAACACGGACGAATAGGTGCCGAAGATAACACCCCAGAGAAGCGCCAATGAGAAATCATGCAGAACTTCCCCTCCCGTCAGGGTCAGTGGAATAAGGACGAGCACCACCGTCAAGCTCGTCACGATCGTGCGGCTTAGGACCTGATTCACGGCCGTATTGATCGTGGCTTCTTCGCTCTCGCGTCGGCGCGACTTGAGATTCTCTCTGATCCGGTCAAAGACAACCACCGTGTCCGTCAACGAGTAACCCGCAAGCGTCAAGAGTGCCGTGACGATCAGAAGCGTGATTTCCTTATCCAATATGTAGAAGGCCCCGACTACAGCCAAGACGTCGTGAAATGTGGCCAATGCGGCAGCCACGCCGAACCGGAGTTCGAATCGCGCCGCAATGTACATGATAATGCCGGCAAAAGAGATGACGATGGCTACAAGCGCGTCTTCTTGAAGTTTTTTTCCGATGGTCGGACCGATCTCGGTCGTGGAGTCCACCACGAATTTGTGACTGGGGAACTCCTTGCCGAAGATCTCCACCACACGTTCCGCGACTTTCTCCTCGATCGTCGTTGAAGCCTTCACTCGGATAAGCAACTTATTGTCCTGTCCGAATTCCTGCAACTCCGCGTTGCCTAATCCATTGGCTTCCAAGGCCTTACGAGCTTCATCGATTCTGATCGGTTCCTCGAACTTCAGTTGAACAGCCGTCCCGCCGGCGAAATCGATGCCCAGATTCGCTGACCCCCATCCAATCTGAGCGAGGGCAATGATGCCGAGTAACACCATCACGCCTGAAAAGAGAAATGCGAACTTACGTTTGCCCATGAAGTCAATATTGGTCTTCCCGAGTATCTCTAACATACACGCTCCCTTTGGCTGGCCCTTCGTCTCCCCCTGTACAGGTATCGTCGAGGAAGTCGTCACTAAATGCTCAGCGCTTCCACTTTTTGCTTCTTATGCAACAGATCAAAGATGACCTTCGTGCCGACCAACGCGGTGAACAGATTGATTGCAATACCGAGACACAATGTCACCGCAAATCCCTTGATCGGCCCGGTCCCGAATAGAAACAGGGCGACTCCCGTGATCAACGTGGTCACGTGTGAGTCGATGATCGTCAGTAATGCCTTGTCGTACCCGGCATCAATCGCCGATCGTGCGGCTTTCCCGCCCCGAAGTTCCTCACGGATGCGTTCAAAAATCAGTACGTTCGAATCCACACCCATCCCAATCGTCAACACAATGCCCGCAATGCCGGGGAGCGTCAGCGTGGCAGTCAACGCAGACAAGGCCCCCATCAAGCACACGAGATTCAAGATCAACGCAAAGTCCGCAATCAGGCCGGACAAGCGGTAGTAGACCACCATGAACACGACCACCAGGATCCCTGCAATCAACGTGGCCCGGACGCCTTTGTCGATGGAATCCTGCCCAAGCGATGGACCGACCGTAAGATCTTGCACGATCTTGAGCGGTGCCGGCAGGGCACCGGCCCGGAGCACAATCGCCAGATCGTTGGCCTCCTGTGTGGTGAACGTCCCGGTAATCTGGGCTCGCCCCCCAGCAATACGCTCCTGGATGACCGGCGCCGAATAGATCGTGCTGTCTAGGACGACGGCCATGCGCTTCTTCACGTTCTCCCCGGTAATCCGTTCGAATTCCTGTCCACCCTTTGAATCGAACGTGATGGATACATAGGGATCGTTGAACTGGCCGATGGCCACCCGTGCATCGCTCAACACGTCGCCCGTCAGCATCACCCGCCTTTTCACGACATACGGCATGCGAAACTCGACGCCGGTATCCTTATCGACCACCCGCTCGAACAGGATTTGGTCTTCCTCAGGGAGCTTGTTGGCAAACTCCTGAAGCACCTCAGCCTCCTTGTCCTTCATCACGCGCGCAGGCAAGTCGAGTCGGACATCCTCGTCCAGCATTTTGAATTCAAGCAACGCCGTTTCCTTAATGAGACCTTTGGCACGCTTTGGGTCTTTCACACCAGGCAGCTGGACGACAATCTGCTTCAACCCCTGTCGCTGTACGATAGGCTCAGTGACGCCAAATTGATCGATTCGGTTACGAATGGTTTCCAGTGCTTGGTTGATGGCCGAATCTTTAATCCGTTTTGTTTCCGCCTCGTGCAACTCCCAGATCGTCGTCGTGGCCGACCCTGCTGAATCCCTCTCAACAAAGATAGGGAAGTTATCAATCAACTTCTTGACCGCCGTATTCGCATCAGCATCCTTGGCCAGAATAGTGATTTGGTCGTGAGCCGTTCTCTTCGTCGATTCAATGGCAAGGCCTTTTTCGACGATAAGGTCCTGGAGAGCCGTCACAGAACGGTCGACCGCAATCTCAACGGCACGGTCCTCATCCACCTCCAGCACCATATGAATGCCGCCCTGCAAATCGAGTCCCAGCGTGATGCCCTTATTCGGCAACAGCTCCCTCAACCAACTCGGCATCGCATGATAGGCCGGTTGATACGACGGCAGAAAAGAGACCACCGATGCAACAATCACCAACGTCAACAACCACAAACGCCCGCCTACTTTTTTCATCTCGTCTGCAACCTCTTATCCCGTGTGGCCGACAGATCCTTAGTCTTTCTCGTCGTCTTCTCCGCGCAGTCGGGAGATATTGTCGCGCTGCATCTTAACCTTGGTGTTGTCCGCGATTTGAACGGTGACCGTTTCCTTCCCAAGGTTCGTGATCGTGCCCCAGATCCCCGACGTCGTGATGACTTTGTCACCCTTCTTCAACGCATCCAGCAAGGCCCGTTGTTGCTTTTGTTTTTGCTGCTGCGGCCTGATCAGCAGAAAGTAGAAAATGATAAAGATTAAGAGAAACGGAACCAGCGACAGGACTCCCCCTGCCCCTCCAGCGGCAGCTGAGCCACCTCCACCCGTCCCTTGTGCCCATGCGATTGATTCCATCAACATCGAACAAGTCCCCTTCTATGTATGAAAGCTGCCATGACATTCCTCATGCCGCTCCCGCTCGCCCTCCGAGGAATCAGGCCGATTCGCCTGTCGGTCACGATTGCGGTAGAACATCTCACGGAATGCCGTAAACCTTCGCTCCGCTAAGGCTTCCCGTATCTGGCGCATTAAGTCCGAAAAATACCAAAGGTTGTGGATCGTATTCAGCCGAACTCCCAGCATTTCTTTGACCAGGAACAAGTGGTGTAAATACGCGCGTGAGTACCGACGACAGACAGGGCATCCACACTCAGCATCGATCGGTCGTTCATCATGGGCATACTGTGCCTGTTTGATGACCACTCGACCCGACGCGGTAAACAACGAGCCCGTTCTTCCGTGACGGGACGGGACGACACAATCGAACAGATCGATCCCCCGGGCGACCCCTTCGACCAGATCTTCAGGAAGCCCGACGCCCATGAGGTACCGTGGCTTCTTCTCCGGCAACTCGGGAACCGTGATATCGAGCATCGCGTACATGTCGGCTTTCCCCTCTCCGACCGACAGTCCCCCGATTGCGTAGCCCTCGAATCCTAATGCCACGAGCTCCCGTGCTGAGGCAACACGAAAATCAGCCTCCAATCCTCCTTGGACGATGCCGAATAGTGCCTGATCGGTCCTACGTCGCACTGATTGACAACGCTCGGCCCAGAGCTTGGTGCGCCGCACACTGTTTTGAATCACAGCTCGGTCGGCCGGCAAGGCGACACACTGATCCAACACCATGATGATATCGGCCCCTAACGACTCCTGGATCTCTATCGCTCTTTCAGGCGTAATGAAATGGGTCGACCCATCGATGTGTGACTGAAAGGTGACGCCATCATCCGTAATCTCGCACAATTTTGCCAAACTGAATATTTGGAACCCCCCACTATCCGTCAGGATGGCCCCCGGCCACCCGGTAAAGGCATGGAGCCCTCCCATGTCGGCCACGACCTTGTGCCCGGGTCGCAAGAACAGATGATACGCATTGTTGAGGATGAGATGAAACCCCAACTGCTGGAGCTCATCCGACTCGAGTCCCTTCACAGGGCCCAAGGATCCTACCGGCATGAAGGTCGGAGTGTCGATCTTCGCATGGCCGGTCGTCAGCAACCCGACACGGCCCTTGCAATGCGGATCCGGCTGGTCAACGTGATAGCGTGTCATCTCGCGTAGCATCTCATCGACTACATGTGCTCGGGTGCTGAAATACCAAGGACTTCAAGCCCATTTCTCAGGACCTGCTGAACAGATCCCATCAGCACGAGCCTGGCTGCAATCCGTTGAGGCGAGAGGATTTCCGAAGACGCTGGTTCGTCACGCTCTTGATCGGGCATTGGGGGCAACACCCGATGCTTGTTATAAAACGTATGCAGCTGCGCGGCCAATTGTTGGAGGTAGTAGGTCACACGATGCGGCTCAAACGCCAACGCACTGGCTCGGATCACTTCAGGGTAAGCGGACAGTTTTTTGATCAGCCCCAGTTCATCAGGATCCGTTAAGACGGTGAGGTCCGTCGCATTCGCAGTTGGGCGAGCGATACCCCGTTC
Source organism: Nitrospira sp. (assembly GCA_019636875.1). GTDB lineage: Bacteria > Nitrospirota > Nitrospiria > Nitrospirales > Nitrospiraceae > Nitrospira_D. The sequence continues at coordinate 6,869 of JAHBWR010000049.1, read as the reverse complement.
GGAAGCCACACGCCAGAGGCTACATATTCTGGCATGCGCATACTGAACATAGTACACGGGATTATCCGCGGACCGCTGCTTCGCCAACTCGAGGTCGAATTCCAAATGGGTCTTGGAATCGCGCATGAGAAAATAGAACTTCGCGGCGTCCGCCCCAACTTCGTCGATGACTTCCCGCATAGTAATAAATTCACCGGTCCGCTTGGACATCTTCACTTCGGCTCCACCCCTCAACAGCTTGACCAACTGGACCAGTACCACTTGGAGACGCTCTTTCGGATGTCCATAGGCTTGCATCACGGCTTCCATACGATGAATGTACCCGTGATGATCGGCACCCAACACGTCGATCAAGAGATCGTATCCGCGTCGCAACTTGTCATGGTGATATGCAATATCGGAAGCCAAGTACGTCAATTGCCCGTCCTGTTTCCTGACAACCCGATCTTTCTCGTCTCCATACTTCGACGACCGAAACCACCATGCGCCGTCCTGTTCAAACAGGAGGTCGCGATCCTTGAGCTCATCAAGAGCCCGCTCAACCGCCTTCGACTCGAGGAGCGAGCCCTCGCTGAACCAGGATTGAATCTCAATTCCAAATACGGTGAGATCATCGCGAATGCGTCCGATGAGCTCTTGATACGCAAGCGTGCGGCAGCGAGTTTCGAGAGTGTCAGGAGACATGTCAGCCGCAACTTGATCCAGCTGTTTCTTGATTCGTTGAGCGACCTCGGTGATATAGGTCCCGTGATAGCCGTCCTCCGGAAACTGGGTGGTCTCTCCGGACAACTCGCGATAACGAGCATAGACGGACGCACCCAACAGTTTCATCTGCCGTCCGGCATCGTTGATGTAATACTCGCCCACGACGTCATAGCCGATCGCCCTCAGCAATCGGATCACAGCCTGTCCGACCGCTGCACCTCTCCCATGGCCGACATGCAACGGACCGGTCGGGTTAGCGCTGACATATTCAATCAACACTCGACGGCCGGTTCCGATAGTGGCGTGCCCATACCGACTGCCCTGCTGTTCCACTTCACGAAGCACTTCCTGCCAGAGAGCAGGCTTGATGGTCAGGTTCAGAAAACCGGGTCGGACGACCTCTACTCGATCAAAAAGTTGATCCCGTTGTAAAAGATTTTCCACGATGATCTGGGCGATATCATGGGGCGCTTTCTGTTCGGAGGATGCCAATGACATGGCGACCGTCGATGCCAAGTCACCCCATTCCGGCCGTTTGGGAGCATCGAGGGTCAGCGCCGGCCACGCGGTGGCTTTCAACTGCCCCTTTTGCTTCGCGCCGTCGAGCGCGCCAAGCAGGGCGGTCGCGACTTTCTCTCGTACAACACCTTGCGACACAAGGCTTCTCCTACACACTTACTAGAAAAGGAAATGAACGGGGCACTCTAACACATGAGGTATGGAGAGACAAGGCTGTTTATCGTTGTATTACAGTAACTTGCGAGATTCATGCACACATTCCGACTCCTAACGCTTCCAGAATCTCCACGGCATCAACATCAAGACAAGGCTTTCCATGGCAGATCTTTACCGCATCCCATGTGGGACATACACAGGATGCACCACGTAATATCGTCACATGGCGACCGGAGGGTGCCCATCGATCAGGATCGGTCGGGCCAAATACCACAGCAGTGCGCACACCCACAATGGCAGCGAGATGGGTGACGCCTGAATCATTGCCGACATAGAAGTCCGTCTGCGCTAGGACTCCGGCCAACAGCGAGAGGCTCAGCTCCCGCAAGACCGGCGGTTGCGTGCTGAGCAAGCTCAGCATCCTCTCCACCGCATCATGATCAGCAGGTCCCTCCAAAACAACCGGAGACATCTCCTGGTACTGGAGCTGTTGAATAACGTAGGCCCACTTCCCAGCCCCTAGACACTTGTGGATACTCCCACTTCCCGGATGAATGAGTACCAGAGATCGCCTCTTCGCAACTCCCTGCTTTGCTAAACAAATCCTTCCCCCCTCGATGAGATGGTCCGGAACGTGGAGGACTTCTTCCTCAAAACCATTTGAGCTGCCTCCCCCGATAATTTCCAGGAAACGATCGCGCTGGTGCGTCCCCAACAATGCTGAAGAAAATGGTGATTGAATCCATATCTGCCGTATGCCGTATCCACGCAGAAGGCGAGTGAGCGAACCATCGACATCCTCTGTCCAGGCCACAGCGATATCACATCGCTCGAGATACGACCTTAATGTAACGGACTGCTCACCACCCTCCGCAAACAATCCCAAACATACCTGGGACTCGATAGCAATCCATTCATCGACCACACGACACTCCTGCAGCAAATGACTGACGGATGCACGGGCGATTAGCAAGCAGTGGTGTTCAGCGAACTGTGACGTGATTTTCTTGATTGCAGGGACAGCTAATAGAACATCCCCCAGAGTACCGGGGTGAATCACCACAACATTGCGTTTCATCTGGATGCCTTCACACCTTGTAACTTATGAGCGCATCGCGTCGTCATAAAGTAACCGAGCGGCCTCAAGATCAGCGGGGCTATTAATATTGAGGAATGAACGGCCTTCTGGATCGATTTGCCTTACTTCACTTTCTGCCATAAGCCGTACAGTCAGGGAGGGATGCTGAAATGCATCTTGAATTTTCACTTGGCGGCTACGAATCATGTCCTCCAAAACCGGCACACAGCGTTTGGAATATATGGCGTGTGTTGGCTGGATTCGGCTGTTCCAAGATGCGACAACAATATCGGCCTCTTCCTTCAACCCGATCATGTATCGGATCAGATTCACGTTGAGAAATGGCATATCGCATGCCGCAACGAACACATGGGGAGTGGAAGTTTCTCGCAGACCTGTATATAGCCCACCAAGACTGCCGCAGTGAGCCACAACATCGCGGAGAACCGGTACGTTTGCGGAGAGGAACGGGCTATCCTGCGCAATCACAATCGACACGTACTGTAACAGCGAGCGTAACGTCGAAAGTCCGTGTTCAAAAAGCCTACGGTCCCCGAATGACAGGAACCGCTTATCCTGCCCCATCCTTCTACTCTTTCCACCAGCTAGTAGGACACCCGCGACATCGGTAATCATCTCATGAATAACACATTCCATAAAAAAAGAGGGGGTAGATACCTCTACCCCCTCTTCCTATCTACTGCTATCAGTTCCCTACTGTTGAAAGGCTAGAGTGTCTTCCCCTTCTTCTTATTCGCCCGGCGGGTCAGCACCCATCCTTCCAGAAGTACGACACCCACGGCAATGACCACGGGATAGATATATGTCTCCTGGGGAATTGGCGGGTTCATAAAGGTATAGTAGAAGGCTGATACTGCCATCTTCCTTCCTGCGTCACCGTTATGCCCGTCCCAGGCAAAGAATACGGTTGGAATGTATTGACCTACTTCAAAGAACGTATCCTCGTCGTAGTCCTGATCTTCCTTGTTCCCAACCGGCCGTTGAATCATGACGTACCAGCGGCCATTCTTCCACTCGGCCTTCAGGAGCTTCATGTTCTCTTCATAGTCATAGCGCTGCTGGAAATCTTGATCCCAGCCAGTCCCTAGAAACGCGTGAAGAGAACCATCAGCTTCCCACTTCACGATATCAACAGGAAACTGTTCATTGGTTCCGAACAGGTAACGAGGCTTAATCGGAGCCGGCAACTCCTTCCACTTCACCGCCGTCTGGATAGCGATGGCATCGTTATAGACTGTGTAGTTGTTTTGATGAGCCGCAATCGAACCTTCCTCGCCGGTCTTCGGGTCCTGCTCCTTGACATCGATATTCACCTCTGTCGGAGCCCATGGCAGCTTCCCTTCTGCGACACTCTTAGTCCGATCATCCCATTCAACGAGATAGACGATATGTTGGTCATTGTAGAGAGACCGAACCCAAATATCGTCAATCCGATTGACGAAGTTCCGTGGCTTGTGCGTGATCTGACCACCCATAGCGACATATCGCTTTGGCGCCTTCTGCCAGGCTTCATTTTCCAGATCGGTTGGGATCTCTCCCTCAACCGGATCGGAAGGGATTACGAAATTGATTTTGGGTTTGTCCGTCAAAGGATCAATCGGCAACGGATTCCCCAGTGCATCTCGTTCACACAGAGAATTCACAAAATTGGCAATGTCCCACCTTTCATCAACCGACGTGTTATCAGCAAATGATGGCATTGGGGTGCCGTTGATGCCGGTTGAAAATGTACGGAAGATATTCCTTACATTATATGGATCCTGACGGCTGCCACGGAAATTCCAGCACTTGTGCCAGTCTGCTGGCTGAATAGAAAAGCCCCAGTCGTCCTTCAGATTGAAGGCATTTCCATCGCCCCGACCTTCCATCCCGTGGCATTCGACACACTTCTTTTCTACCACGAGTTCAGAACCGCGCTTGATACTTTCTTCGGTCGCTTGTTTCGGCTGAAGCTCGCCCAGCTTCAGAACGGTTTGGGTTTCCGTCTCCTTGTCCGTAAATTGACGATCCTTTACGAGCTCGGTCGTCACAAATGAAAGCACTTGAAGACGTTGTTCTTCCGTTAGGATACCTTCCCACGGAGGCATGGCTGAACCAGGCAACCCATGGGTAACTGTTTCAAAAAGGTCGTTCTGACCTTCGGTTGGTTTTTTCGCGTCAAACAGCGGGAGTTCTCCGCTTGCAGTATGTCGAATTTTGAATGTGCCTTGATTGAAGTTTCTGGGTCTAGGCCACAGCCGATCAGCCCCTGGCCCCTCTCCTGCTCCATCGACCCCATGACACCAGACACACTTTGTGAAATAGACGCGCTTCCCCGCCTCGATCATCTCCGCTGATGGGGGTGGCGCTAGATCTCCCTTCTTGAAGCCCTCCGGCACGTCTTGCGCTGAGGCAACCATACTTCCAAAGCCGGCGCCTAGAAGGACTCCGAAGGCAGCAGCCGTCAGGAACCCGGCCTTCTGAGTAGTACGCTCCATCATGTTTACCCTCTTTCCTAATGGATACAAATTTCGAAGTTGGCGATCACTGTTATCAGTGGTTAATCCCATGTGCGCGGGTAATAACCAGTATGCCAGTACTCAAATAGAATCACTTTCCAGATCTCATCAACAGTCAGATGTTGTTCCCATGGTGGCATGACCGACGCCCACGGGAATCCCTCATTTGGTAACCCGATGCCACCTTTCGAAACACGCCAGAAGATGAACGTTTCTTGAAGCTGTGCGATGGTACCAGGATCTGTAAAGTTCGCAGGAATTGGATTGAATGCAAAAGCATGGAGACCACGACCATTCAAATTATCTCCATGACAGAAGTGACAATTTTGGAAAAAGATCTCGCCACCCTCTCTCACATACTTCAAATAACCCTGGCTGTTTTCATCCCAAGGATTCGCGTTCGGTTTCATCAAACGCCCCATACCCTGTTCGACGATATTGGCGTTTGTATATTCCTGATCGTATTTACCCTCAGGATTTACACGATAAGGATTCTGTGAAGTCTGTAGTGTATATGTCTTCCCATGCACCTTAGTGCTCGCTGGCGGTGCAGGATGAACGGTTCTTAACTCAATTGGTTCTTCAGACTTCGGCATCATGGCGTTGTAGGAAAATCCACCGATGAGGATCGGCAAGATGACAAGGTATGCATATCGTAAAAGCTTATTCATGCCCGTTTGTGCATCGAGCACGTTCATGATGGGCTGTTTAAACTTGTTCCAGTCCTCTTCATTAGCCGATACCCACATAAACACAGCGACCAGACTTACCGTTCCATACATAGCCCGGACGCTGAACGGAATCGGTGGATAAACACGGTACTTGAGATAGAGGAGAAAGAACGCCCAGAATCCGATACCTTGCCAGAATCTCGGGATGCCTATACCCATAGCGTTCAGGATATAGCTCAACCCTGCAAATCCCATAACATAGCAGCCCACTTCAAACAGCAACTGCATGGGCATGTAACCTTCCACCAAACGTATGGTCGTGGATGGGACAATATCAAAAGTCATCCCACCAAGAAGGAGAAGCCCAGCAACTCCAATCAAGGCACCGAGTGACATCAATGCTTTCATCAGCAGACTCCCTTTACTCTCCGCAAAAGAAAACGCCTCCGATTAGGAGATCTTTGGTGGTGGCGCTCCAGCTTTTACTTGCGATAAATAATCAACGATCTTTTTCAATGCACCAGCGCTCAGCTTTTGCCCGAACACTTTTGGCATCGTATTGTCAGGGAATGGCTTTACCACATAGGCACTCGGATCCACGATGGACTCCATGATGTACTCCGCCGTGGTCTTGGCAGTTCCCTTATAGTCTGGCTCCTTGATCCTCTGAGGTGCCGTCGTACCTTCCTCGAGCTTAGGACCAACCGTCCCAACGGCCCCTGGAATTCCCGGGATCGTATGGCATGCGACACATTGTGCTTTTGCAAGAATTTGGTCGACTGGCTCGGTCCCATCAGCCATCAGTGAAGTCGCACCGGCTGGCTTGTCGTCCTTCTCCTTCGGCCTATCAGCTTCTGGAACAAACTTTTCGTATGACTTCACTATTTCATCAAAGGATGGAGGTTCCATTCCTTCGCGCACATACATCCAGGTATCGACCGCTGCAAGCTCTGGAAGACTGAGGGAAATTGGTGGCTTATGAATCGCGGGCATCGGGCTTTCCTTGTCATTGGTTCCTTTTACGCCATAGCCTTCCACCACATAGCAACTTGGGCAAGCATGCGATTCAGCGATATACTCCTGAACGGTTTCAGCAGTTCCTGAACCAGGGAAAGCTTCCTTGACGGAATAGATACGCTTCGATGGATCGCCCTTTGAATATTTTGGATCTTCTAACCGTTCCTTACGGGTCGGAAGTCCCAACAAGTTAGGCGCACGCTC
>JAHBWR010000048.1 GCA_019636875.1 Nitrospira sp. | reverse complement strand
ACTGACGATGCTCCTCGCTTGCGGATTCCCTTCCCTGCTGACGGATCGTGCATACTGATTCTCGACCTCGACTCGTCCCTCTTCCAACTGGCTGACCAACATGGCCACACCTTCAAGCACATCGAGCGGTTCAAACCCGGTTACGACAATCGGGACACGATACTTCTGTGCAAGAGCTTCATATTCTTCATAACCCATCACAGTACAGACATGACCTGCGGCCAGAAAACCTTGAATCCGATTCTGTGGCGAGGACAGGATCGCTTCCATTGCCGGTGGGACCAACACATGGGCGATGAGCAGACTGAAGTTGGTGATCCCTGACTGCTTCGCCTGTGCGACCGCCATGGCCCAAGCCGGTGCAGTCGTTTCAAATCCCACGGCGAAGCAGACGACTTCGCGATCTTGGTTTTTCCTAGCGAGCCCCAGTGCATCCAACGGTGAGTAGACGATCCGAACATCTCCGCCCGACGCCTTCACGCCAAACAAGTCACCGCGGGAACCAGGCACGCGCAACATATCGCCGAACGAACAGAAGATCACATCTGGCAAGGATGCGAGGCAGACCGCTTGGTCGATCAACGACACCGAGGTCACGCAGACCGGACAGCCCGGTCCATGAACAAGCTCAAGCTTCTCCGGCAACAGGCTGTCGAGCCCGAACCGCACGATCGAATGGGTCTGCCCACCGCAGACCTCCATGATCGTCCAAGGCCTGGCGACCGTTCTCTTGATCCGCTCCGCCAGCGCCGCCGCCACCGCGCGATCGCGAAATTCATCCACATACTTCATGACAGTGACCCCAGTTACTCCATAACAGTCCACGATGGGCAGAGCGCGTGCTCTGCCCTTAATCTTATAAACCTCTCACAGCCTATTAGGAACCGGCTACCACCTCGACGGTTTGTACACGTCACTTGACATGACCATTATAAATGACTATATAAGCTTGGAACAAAAGCTCGAGCGGAAGGGAGTGCCCACATGAAAACCATGCCCGTGACAGATTTTAAGGCACACGCGTTGAAAGTATTGGGAGAGGTCGCGGAAACTCGAGAGCCGGTCGTGGTCACAAAACGAGGTAAGCCGCTCGCAGAAATTGTTCCCTTCGCGGGAAAGCGTACAGCACCAGGTCAGTTGGCGGAAGCTCTTGTTTTTGAAGATGATATTGTGTCGCCTCTCGGCGAAACCGAGTGGAATGTCTGCCGGTGAAATACGTCCTAGATACGCATGTGTGGGTCTGGTGGCAGATGAACCCGAAAAAGCTGTCCTCTCGCATCCGCACTCTTCTCAATAATCCCGACCATTATGCCGAGCTGCTCCTCTCAGCGATATCGCCATGGGAGTTCAGCAAGTTGTTGGAGAAAAAACGGATCGGGATTTCCTGCGATCCTGAAGAATGGTTTCGTGTTGCGCTCGAAATGTCCAAGCTCCGACTCGTACCCCTCACCCCCACGCTCAGCTACCGATCGACGACCCTACCTCAGCCGTTTCACGAAGATCCTGCTGATCAAATCATTGTCGCGACCGCCAGAGAAGAGAATGCGACAGTACTGACTAAGGACAAGCTCATCCGGCAATACAAGCACGTGCGCACACTTTGGTAAACATCGCCGCGATGGCCTACCTTCCTCCTCACTGATCTGTTCCGCGCTCAGCCATCAGCCAGGGTGCGGTCTTTGGGCAGCAGACTATCAAGCCCAAACCGCACAATCGCGTGGGTCTGCCCTCCACAGACCTCCATAATCGTCCAAGGACGACGCACCATCTACTTGATCCGCTCCGCTAACGCGGTTGCCACAGCGCGATCGCGAAACTCATCCACGTACTTCATAACCCTGATGCCTCACAAATCCAAGCGCGAACCTCATGCATCAGATCCCAGAACACAACAGGACCGCCGAAGTGCTCAAGCGACAGAGGTTGACCATCCAAGGTTTTCATATCTATGTAGAAATCGTGTCGTCCGAAGCGTACCGGCATTTTCTGAGCGTACGGTCCTCGCACCTCCCATGTAGGAACTTGAAGGTCATGAGCAAATGCTGAGCGAATCATGTAGACAAGGCTCCGCACTCGGCCTCGATCAGAACGATCATTAGGATTATTAGGAATACCTGCGCCTTGTAGGGCCGTTTCCATGGCCACGGCGGAAGCTGCTAAAGCCTGCGAGTAGAGATTCTCGCTGGCATGAATGAGATCGTCATAGGTATGGAATGTTGACTTGCCGAAGCTCAGGTTCCCGCCCGGCAAATGAACCAACGTGCCGCAGTCAAGGTCCTCCTTATTGATCTTGCCGAGAGCCACATAATTCATGAGCTTGATGGCAAACTCTAAGGATAAGAGGGCCTGATCAATTCGATCAATAGGACTCCAGGTCATAGGTGACTTGACGTTTATCTATGCGTCTGCGTCCGACAAACCAACCTTCATACGTTGTTCTATGGCGCGATTAATAAGTGATTCAACCGTATCAATTGTGTTTACCAAACGCACGCGCTGCATAAATTGCATTGGGCCAAGCTGCAAGAAGAGTTTCCCAAATGCCTCATCGGCAAAGCTACTGGAAATAACCGGTACACCGCTGAAATCAACGTTGACCATGCGAGAGTCTGTCATCTTTATTATATTGTGAAGCTTTTGTCTTACTGGCTTTCCTGAAACGCGACTGCCAAAAGACATGCATTCGTCGCGTAGGATGAATGATACAGGACCCCCATCACCACCTTCATATGTGAACTCAACATAGTCGGTCGGACGGTACGTTTCACCTTTGAATTGCAAGGCATCAGCGAGAAGTTTTGGATTGCTGAAGTCAATTGTTGCAGCAATCAAGGTGCCAGAATATGGAATGGTCTGATTTGATATGGACATCTGCTGTCGCTTTGGATTGTATTCCAATCGAGCATACCCAGAGTCTATTTGGAAGTGACCCTTTGACTTGCTGCAGACCCTGTAACTCCCAAATAGCCCGTTACCTTGCCCAATCCTTGCGTCCCGAGTGACGCCCTCTCGAATCGCCCAATCGAGAGCCTCTGTATCGCTGCGAATCTCAGGGTGGCCAGGTTTTAAGGATGCTGGAATTCCGATGCCTGCGTCAGCAACAACGAACTGAACGCTTTTGGCCCCCTTCTGGAAGGTAGAAACTTGAACGAGCCCGCCAATCGGCGACTTAGCGTGGACAAGAACGTTGTCTGTAATCTCATTTATTGACCACTCAAACGCAGCAAAGTCAGTTCGTTCAAGATCAGGCAGCGCGCCGAGCATAACGTTAACGATTCTGTTAACAGCAGCCCCTTGCTCTTCCGGCGACTGATACTGTGTGGCAGCAATTCTCGTGTGCCCTCTGAAATTAGACAGATTGAACTGTAGCAGATCAAGGAAGTGTGCCCAATTTGTATTCTTGAACAGGTTGGAAAGCGTTGATACCTGCGGTGGAACGAGGCTGAAATTTACTCCAGACTTCCTATATGCAGCCACTTGCGCGCATACAGAAAGCATTGAGTTTTGAAAGGCAGACGTACACGCCGACATATCCAAGATAACGTCGTTGTAGCCTGCTACCTCAATACATTGATGAATTTGAGCAAGCAGGTAGTGGAAATCTCGGAGATCACCTTCTACCGTAATCCGATTGCTGTTACGCGAGATCTCAACCATTGATTATCTATATGCACGTACAGCAATGTTTAGACCGATCCACATATAGAGCCATAGCTGCTGGTTTCTGTCCGCCTAACACGCTGCTGAACGTTACGAGCATAACGCCATGAACATTGGCTCTGGCCTACTTGTTCGATGCTTCGAGGAATTGTTCGACTGTCAGTCCTGCCTTTGCAATCAGACTGCGCAGGGTGCCTCGTGCCACTTCCTGATGATTGGGTATCGAAAGAGTGGCAATGTGACCTGGTCTGGTCATGATGATATGACTGCCCTTCTGGCGAACCACCTGCCAACCAAGGCGTTGAAACATCTTGATCACGTCGGAAGGGGAAAGGAGGGGAACCGGCGGCATTAGGCAGTGACTTCCACTTGGCGCGTGAGGATGGTCAGCGGCATCCCCATCTCGGCACGCACCTCAAGACACTGCTTGATGGCGTCCTGCACGTTACTTTCCGCCTCTGCTTCGGTCTTGCCTTGACTGATACATCCCGGAATAGCCGGACACTCAGCGATGTACATTCCATCCTCGTCGCGCGTGATAGTAATCGTAAACTTCATGACGGCTCCCTTTCATTCTAGTGCCTACGAACAAGTCTACTCAAATGTCCCCTGTTTATCTACCATTTGGCATCCCTCTGTAGATAGCACATTATCTGTCCGCTTTTTGTAGCACCCGATCTGTCCGGTCTAGGGTGGCCCGCAAGGAGGGCCACGATGACACGGGCGAACGTCCTACAGGAGGTGCGACGGATGCGATTTGAAGAACTGTATACACGCCGACAACGGCGGGAACTCACGATGGTTGACGCAGCGGAGATGTTAGGCGTGACCGAGCGGACCTTCCGTCGATGGAGTACCCGCTATGAAGCGGAGGGTGTGGAGGGGCTGGAGGATCGCCGACTCGGCCGGGCCTCAGCTCGCGCCGTGCCGGTGGATGAAGTCCTGCGCATGGTCACGCTGTATGAGACGCAGTACCGAGGCTGGAGCGTGAAGCATTTTCACGAGCACTGGCATGCCGAGCATGGCGGGACCCACTCGTATACATGGACCAAGAACCGGTTGCAGGCGGCGGGCCAGGTCGCCCGTGCCCCTCGCCGTGGGGCGCATCGCAAGAAGCGGCCGCGCAAGCCCTTGCCGGGCATGATGCTGCACCAGGACGGCTCCACCCATGAGTGGGTACCGGGGTGCCAGTGGGATCTCATTGTGACGATGGACGATGCGACCAGTGAGCTCTATTCGGCCTTCTTCGTCGAGGAAGAAGGCACGATGAGCAGTTTCCAGGGGCTGCGGGAGGTAATCGAGACGCAGGGCCTGTTTAGTTCGCTCTATACCGATCGCGGCTCGCACTATTGGCATACCGAGGCGGCTGGGGGCAAGGTGGACAAGACCCAGTTGACGCAGGTGCATCGGGCGTTACGGCAGTTGGGGATCACCCTGATTCCTGCCTATTCGCCGGAGGCGCGGGGCCGTTCCGAGCGCGTCTTCCGCACCTTGCAAGATCGGCTGCCCAAAGAGCTGGCGCAGGCGGGCATCACGGACATGACCACAGCGAATCAGGTTCTCCGCGATCGGTTCGTCCCGGCCTACAACCGGCGCTTTGCGGTCCCGGCCACGGACCCAGGCACAGCCTTTGTGCCCTGGATCGGCACGAACCTCGCCGCGATTCTCTGTGTGCACGAGGAGCGCATCGTCGCCAACGACAACACCGTGCGGTATCAGGGCAAGAGTCTGCAGATCCCGCCCAATCAACATCGGTTCCACTATGTGAAGGTCACGGTCCGAGTCCACGAATATCCGGATGGCACCTTGGCCGTGTTCCATGGTCCTCGGTGTTTGGCGCGGTATCAGGGGGATGGGCGGGTGATCGAGTCCAGCGACGCCCATTCAAGCCGTCGCGGCCCGACCCGTGGAGCGGACGACCGACCAATCGGTGCTCCTAGGCCAATTGTGCGCGAAAAAGTGTCGGCGCGCAGCTGAAATTATTCGAACGGAACTACCGGACAGATCATGGGCTCCATACACCGGACAACTTAACTTGCTATCTACACCATTTGGCATCCCTCGTCAGATAACGCGCATCATTTATCCTTAAAACGTCCTCCATCGGGACGCCTTCGAGCTTTCCAGCCTGGTGGACAGTCCTGCTTTCTCGCGCCCCATCAACCAGTATCTTAGCCTTCCACTCTATTGGGAAATGACACCTCGAGGACCACGCACCCAATATCGGTTTTAAACGGACCATGACGTTCGCCGGGTGGGCGACTTGCGTACTCGCCTGCCTCAAGCCAGCGATCAAAGGCGTGATCGTACAGCCGCCCGCTGACAATGAATATCTCCTCAGGGTAGGTGTGGGTCTTTCCCCCGAATGCCGACGTATCAGCACCCGGCAGGAAGCGGGTCAGCCTGGTGTATTCGCCCGTTACCGAATCGATACTTAGTGTGATCTCCTCAGCCATCCCTTCCAGGCCCCTGATGGGAGTCCAGCGGGTCTGTTGGTCAGGAGCTAACGGGTTCCAGTAAGTGGTGGTCGTTTTCGACATTTCCAGTCCGAGTGCAATTTGACAGATGGAACCTACACTCTGTCTAGAGGGATTGGCCCGTTTGGACGCCCCACCCACTCATGACTTCTGATTTCGAATGAGCAGCCCGAGCATGACTGGAGAAACCAGGACATAAAACAAAAGGAACCCTCCTATCAGGAGCTGCCCCCTGAGTTGTATCGGATCCACGATGCTGTCATGCCCCTGCATCCAGAGATGCCTGGTCATGAGATTACAGGCAAACCCTGCAAAGAAGAGCGCATACCAGAACCGCCAGCGCCGCGATCTGTAAAGTGCCTGCTCTCGTCGATGGATCAGGATGACATGCGCAAGAATTCCAACAAAGGCGAGGTAGTCCGTCCACTCGGGAATCCCACGAGCCCCCGCCAGGACAATCACAGCGAAATTCATGATGAATACGAGGATGGTCCCGAACAGGAATCCTCGTCGCGAGGCCGAGAGACTGGCGTCAACGCTCTCCGTCCCGAATCCCATCTCGTCGCTCAGTGGTTGGATGCGCCAGAGGATCGTCTCCGGTGGGCCTTCCGGAACTCCCATGGGGGGATCGGTTCTGGATCTTCCCACAGCCCCACTTTCGCCTCTCTGGCTTCCAGCTCAAGGCGTTCCAGTTCAGCGTTGTTCGGTGCAAACTTCCGAGACCACCAGCAGCGACCTTCTTTCACCAAAGTGTGATTCACATTGGTTCCGTCAGCAAGTAGCACCTCGGCCAGGATTCTTCCGGATTTATCCTTTCCACGAGGCTCGACCGTGACTTCCATAGCGAAGACAAGGCCCGAGAGCGCTGGTTTCACCTCATCTCCGTAGGGTTGGTCCTTCTCAGGACAATCGAGGCCATGCAAGTGGATACGTTGCGCCTTCCCCAGACGCACAACTTCGATGGCGCTGCCCTCAAGGACTCCGACCACTTCAGCGCTGAACGGAAATGCCTCAACTGAGCTCAGGAGAAGGAATAGTGCCAGAGGTAGAACGCGTCGCATCTGCACGTATGCCGCGGGGATGACACCCAAAACACGATCGTGGTGGCCGAGAGCAAAGGGCATGTTCAAAAACCTAAGTGAAGAGCGAGCCGTATTGTACGAAGGGTACTCTTAGTAGTGCAAGAAGCATTGACCCGATTTATGTCGCCCTAGTGTGCTCCCTTTCCTCGAAATGAGTAGTGCAACGCCTGTTCAGATCAAGTTATGTAGAGAACGCTGAATCTTGCCATTCTTTGCATGACACCCTACCTACGGCACCACCTCGGCGTTGTCGGACTTGTTCAGAACATACAGCGTGTTGTTCTTGATAAAGAATCGATGCGGTTGCTCCCCCACGTAGTCCCCCTTCAAATTCTTCCCATCTATATTCACATCCACGAGGTACCCAAACAGGGGAGGCTTCCGCCTGCCTGAGAGATAGGCATAACCTTTCTGCGGCTCTCCAACAAATCGAAAGCGAGCTGAGGATGGCTCAAACAGAAGTGGTTGCATAAAGCGCTTGATGGCATTCTGATACATTGGTGAGACCGGCGCTGCCCCATAATCGGCACTGGCGATTTCTTCTGGCGTTACGGGTGTGACACACCCTACTGTGAAAAGCAGAAGCAGCGCAGGAAGACTTCTGAGGGAGGCGTTCATAGGGTCACTCTCTCACCTATGGAATCATCCAACACACGAGACCTTCGCCTTCACTCCTTGGTCGCATCTGACGATCCAGAAGCCGCCATCTCTGCATAGGTCTCCAGCGTTCGCTTGGCGGCTTCCTCGTCCAGCTTGCTGATTGCAAACCCGACATGAACGATCACATAGTCGCCAACGTCTGCTTCCGGCACCAACGCCAACGACACGGACTTCGTGACTCCGCCAAACGACACAGTCGCTGTGCGGAGGGTATCTTGTTCAACCTTCAGAACTTGTCCTGGGACTGCGAGACACATCCTCTTGCATACCTTTCTTACTGAGCGTCTTTCAGTAAGTGTGCTGCCACCACCGCCTGCCCGAGTGAAAGCCCGCCGTCGTTAGGTGGAACCAACCTATGACAATACACAGAGAATCCTGCTGCTTCCAACCGTCGTCGGACGAGCGACACAAGCAGCCGATTTTGAAAGCAGCCTCCGGTTAGGACGACGCGTGGAAGACCAGCCGCCTGCGCCACACGAACAACTCCCTCTGCGAGGCCAACATGAAATTTTGTGGCAACTACCTCAGCTCGCCTACCTCGGCGAAGATCATCTAGTAAGGCATTCATCATGGGCCGCCAATCGAGTATCCATTTGACACCAGGACTCTCACTTAGCACCAGATCGATCGGATAGCCTTCTAAACTTGTTTCTATTCCTCGCTCTGCCGCAAACTGGACTGCCATGGCCGCCTGCCCCTCAAATGTAGTTTCCTGACAGAGCCCTGTGAGGGATGCAACCGCGTCGAACAGCCGTCCCATGCTCGTGGTCCAGGGTGACGCGATGCCGGACTTCAGTACGCTTGCGAACTTTTCACGCTGATTATGCGATATCTTCCAAGAAGGACACTGATGCTCCGGCATCCCTTCTCCCATGAGCTCCCATAACAGCGCAGCAGCAGAGCGACCCGGCTCTTTCATAGCCGCTTCTCCACCCAACAACCGAAACGGATTGAGGGAAGCCAATCGCGTGAACTGCCGATAACTCGTGATCAGAAACTCCCCGCCCCAGACTTGGCCACTTCTTCCGTAGCCGGCCCCGTCCCAGGCAATGCCCAGCACTTCGCCGTCTAGTTTGTGTTCGGCCATGCAGGAAGCCACGTGAGCATGGTGATGCTGCACCGGAATGAACGGGACAGACAGAGTCGCAGCGAGTTCCCGTGCGAACGTAGTCGAGCGATAGTCAGGGTGCAGATCACACGCGATGGCCTTCGGTGTGACCTGAAGCAGCTGTTGGAGATCACTGATAGCTTGCCGGAAGGCTTTATCCGCTTCCACGGTGGAAAGGTCACCCAGATGCTGGCTGAGCACAACACGATCCTCTCTCAGCAAGGCCACCGTGTTCTTGAGATGTCCGCCCACGGCAAGGACCGGACCCTGCACTCCATCTGCCGGACCATCACTCCAGCGAATAGCTTGAGGCACATAGCCCCGCGCCCGGCGAAGGATCATCACATCGCCCTTGAATTTTCCCGTCTCGCCCCTGTCGTTGCCTTTCGGCGCACCATCAACCATCAACACCACCGAATCATCAACTGACCTTGCGATCGGCCGATCATGCACGAGGAATGCATCGGCAATGCCCTTGAGACGAACCAGCGCCTCTCGCTCATCCGTCACGATTGGTTCTTCGGAGCGATTGCCGCTCGTGGCCACCATGGGCCTCTGGAGCAACGCCATCAAGAGATGGTGGAGCGGCGTTGTCGGCAACATCACACCGAGATAGGGATTACCCGGCGCCACGACATCGGCGATGTGTGTTTGTCGGCGCCTGCGTGTCAGGACGATCGGGGCTTGCGCTGAGCGGAGCAGCGCCTCCCCGTCGGAAGACAACACACAGTAGTCTCTAACCATGTCGACGGAAGGAAATAGCACGGCAAAGGGTTTTTCCGGCCGTCGCTTCTGATCGCGTAGTCGCCGCACAGCCTTGTCTGATTTCGCATCAACCCACAGTTGGAAACCACCCAGTCCTTTCACCGCCACGATGAGTCCTTCTTCAAGCATCAGCTGAACTCGGTGCAAGGCATCCTTACCAATTGCGACTTCCTCACCTTGTTCATTCCACAACGACAGCCGCGGGCCGCAGGCAGGACAGGCGATCGGTTCTGCATGGAAACGCCGATCGGCTTCACTGGAATATTCGGCACGACAAGCGGCACAGAGTTCAAATTCAACCATGGTGGTATTGGTTCGTTCGTAAGGCACCGCCATGAGCAAGCTATAGCGCGGGCCGCATTGCGTACAGGTGATGAAGGGATGTTGAAAGCGACGGTCCTCTGGATCGGTGAGTTCGCGGCAGCAGTCAGAGCAGGTGGCGAGGTCCGGTGGGATCACAAGAGCCCGTTGACCGGTCTCCGTACTTGGGGCGATGGAGAAGTACGTTTCGGCAGCTACTGGAATGATGCTCGTATTCATCGACTCGACCATGGCTGAAGCCGGTGCCTCGAGCTTCAGTCGCCCGAGAAACGACTCGATATCTCCGGCGTCTCCTTCTATCTCGATCAGCACACCATTCCTCGTGTTCGTCACCCACCCTGATAACCCCAGCTCACGCGCAAGCCGATAGACGAATGGGCGAAACCCGACACCTTGCACCGTTCCTTCCACCGTGATCTGCACACGCTGAAGAAAGGATCTCTTCATTGTTGTACTACCAGTTCGTGGACGACCACTTCCGATTCCTCTGAACCTATGACCGTCGAGGCTCCGCAGAAGGAACAGGCATCGTCCGGTCCTGTCACCGCCGTCTCTCGTTTACAACCGGGACACCAGGCATTCCCTGGGATGGGGATAATCTCCAACGTCGCGCCTTCGGCCTTTGTACCACGAGCAACCATGTCAAACATCATCTGCAATGCGACCTGGTCATGGGTCATCATGTGCGACAGCGCGCTGACCTTCAGTCGGACGGCAGAGAGCTGGGCGCCTCCTGTTTCACCCAACCGCGCTTCCACGGCCTTCACGACTTGCGTCATCAATTGGAGTTCATGCATGGCACGCCTCACATTCCTGGATAACCAACCCCACGACTTCATCCAAGGCTTTGGCGACCTGAGGCGACAATGGTTGTCCCGCTTCCGTGTGCCCTACTTCGATTCCGTAGACGATCACTGCCTTAGGGAGCACACCGAGGACTCGAGCCAACTCCAGTGCTTCCGATACCCCGAGCGCATGACTCGAAGACGGAAACATCCCCACCCTGATCGGTCTCGTCGAGGCATCGAAGCGATGAATGGTCCCGGGGCGTTGCCCGCTTCTAGCTGCATCGATGAGGATCGCAACACCCACCCCTTTGATCAACTCTACGATGTCGACTCCAGCCATCTCCGCCTCAGTCACTTCGGCACGGTCTCCTAGGTCCTGCCGGAGTCGACGGGCAGCCAGGAGACCGACAGCGTCATCTCCTCTCATGGAGTTTCCGAGGCCGATGATACGAATGGAGTAGCCAGGGTGGTCCTTCTTCACATCCCGCGCTCGCGCTTGATCTCTAGATTCAGAAAATGCGTCGCGCAGGAGATACAGGGATCGTAACAGCGAATGACTCGTTCGCACTCAAGTGCCGCTTCCTTATCGGGTAGATGCAAAAGACGCGGCAGGAAGAGACGCAAATCTTGTTCGATGCGAGATTGATTCTGTGAGGTCGGCGGAACGATTTTGGCTTCACGGACGATGCCGTCACCATCGACCTCGTATCGATGGTAGAGAATTCCCCGTGGGGCCTCGGTACAAGCCATGCCGGTGCCCGGTCGAACCGAGATCGGCGCCGACGGCATGGGCGGAGGTTCGTACCGCTCGATCAGTCGTAACGATTCTTCCAGTGCGTAGAGAATTTCGATCGAACGCGCGATGATCCCGTGGAACGGATTCCGTAACGGGAGTGCAACCCCCTGGTCAGCCAAGACCTGCTTGACCAACGGTGTCAAATGCTCCCGATTCAGGTTCACACGTGCCAACGGACCGACCAGATAGGGCGAGCCTTGCAAGGTACAGTGGAGGGCCGTGGAATAGGTTACTTGATGTTCGGTGAAGTGCTCTTCGAATTCGTTCACCGTGAGTTGTAACCCACTGGAGGCGACGATCTGCCCTTCATTGAAGGGATACTCATCTGGGTGACGAAGCGCGACGTAGGTGTAATCGGGAACGAATTCCGGATAGTCGAATCCCGAGATCCATCGCACGGTCTCTACGGCCGCATCACGGGCCCACAAGAGTTCGTCTTTCAGCCCCTCCAGCTCGCGGCGCAATGGTACCCGCGAGAAGCCGCCGACCGTCACGGAGACCGGATGCACTGAACGGCCGCCCAGCAATGTCATGATCGCGTTGCCGGCTTTCTTGAGCCGCAAGCCTCGGGTCACCATGACCGTATGGTCCTTTGCCATGGCAATGCCGCTCTCGTAGCCGAGGAAATCCGGAGCCTGCAGCATATACACGTGAAGCGCGTGGCTCTCGATCCACTCACCGCAATAGATGAGCCGGCGTAGGTCGCGCAGCGCCCCCTCGACGCGAATGCCGAAGATCTGCTCAAGAGCATGGACCGCACTCATTTGGTACGCAATCGGGCAGATCCCGCAAATGCGGGCGACGATGTCCGGCACTTCGTCGTAGTGCCGCCCCTGCAAGAAGGCTTCGAAAAACCTGGGAGGCTCGAAGATCCTGAGTTCCACATCCTGAACGGTGTCGCCTTTCACCGTGACACGGAGCGCACCTTCGCCTTCCACGCGGGCGACCAGATCGACGGCAATCGTCCTCATTTGAGGTGTTTCTTCAGACATTCAATCCTCAACGCTCCCAAGGGAGATGTGTCATGTCTTTTTTTCCCAGATCTCACTCTCTGTGCGAAAAGGCGACACAGACCCGTTGATGCCTCGAAATCGGCGCACGACCTCGACCGGGATCAGTTGCAGTTCCTGATGGAAACGCGTTGCGAGAGAGTCCGTGTTGGGTGGAAGACCTGGTCCTTTCCGTTCACCCTCACAAGGTCCAAAGCATCCATAGCAATCACGACCCATGCCGGGACAGATGGCTCCGCAACCGGTCCTGGTTACAGGCCCAAGGCATGGGATTCCTTTTGCCACCAACACACAGACATTTCCCCGCCGCTTGCACTCCAGGCACACACTATCGCCTGGCAGACGTGGCTGGACTCCGATCACGAGATCAGTAATGACACGAAGCAGCTGATGCTTATCGATCGGACAGCCCCACAGCTCGAAATCCACATGGACATGTTCCGAAATGGGAGTGGATGTACTGAGGCTCTGAATATATTCCGGGCTGGGATACACGGTCTGTTTGAACGATTCGACATCGGCCCAGTTGCGCAAGGCTTGAATCCCACCGGCCGTCGCGCAGGCCCCGATCGTGATCAACGCCTTCGTCTCTTGCCGCACCGCGAGAATACGATGAGCATCCTCGGCGGTAGTGATCGACCCTTCGACCAGCGTGATGTCGTAGGGGCCAGGCTTCATGTCGCTGGAGGCTTCGGGGAAGTAGGCAATGTCCAGCGCCTGCCCTATGGCAAGGAGATCCTCCTCAAGATTCAGGATACTGAGCTGGCACCCGTCGCAGGAGGCGAACTTGACCACTGCCAACCGTGGTCGTTGTCGCTGAGCTTCCGACTCGGACATGGTTGCGCCTCACACTCCGGTTCGACCCAACCACTGCTCAACTCGATCGTAGCGCATGACCGGGCCGTCTTTGCACAGAAAGTAGGGACCCATCTGACAATGACCGCACAGACCGATGCCGCATTCCATATGCCGTTCGAGCGACACGTAGACGGCCGTCGCCGGAATCCCGCGCCTCATCAGAATCGGCACACCAAGGCGCATCATGATTTCAGGCCCACACATCAGGACGATGGTCTTCGCTGGATCGATCGTGACGCCCTCAAACAACTCGGTCACCACACCGATGTGATAGCGCCAGGTCTTGTCCGGCTGGTCGCTGGTCAGCAACACTTCGGTATCGGGAGCGCGGCGCCAATGATCGAACCGCTCGCGATAGAGGAGGTCGTGCGGCGTCTTGACGCCATGGAGAATCTTGATCGATCCATATTGCGCTCGCCGCCGGAAGATGTACTCGATCGCCCCGACGACCGGTGCACAGCCCAGACCACCGGTGACGATCAGAACGTTCCGCCCCTTCGCCTCTTCCAGTGGCCACCCTTCTCCAAACGGACCGCGGATGCCTAACGCCTCACCAGGCTGAAGATCAGCAATCGCCTTGGTGACCCGTCCCACGGTTCGAATCGTGTGGTCCAGGATCTGCGGTTCATCGGGGTCGGACACGATAGAAATCGCCACCTCGCCGACTCCAAACTGATAGACCATATTGAACTGTCCGGCCTGGAATCGAAATAGCTGTCGGGTGCCCTCCTCGACAAGCTGTAAACGGTACGTATTGATATCTTCGGCTTCTCGAATCTTCTCCAGAATCGTCGCCGGATGGATGACATAGGGATTGATCATTGAACCCACCTTTGCCATCACAGCTACGGATCTCCTACCTGTTGATTCGCGATTGATGATTGGACGCCCGACGTCAGCAATGCCGGCAATTCCTCAGTCAAATCGATCCCCACCGGGCACCAGGTGATACATCGCCCGCAACCGACGCAGCCGGATGTACCGAATTGGTCGATCCAAGATGCCAGCTTATGCGTCAGCCACATCCGGTACCGGTCCTTGATCGTCGGTCGGATATTTTTCCCGTGGATATACCCATGTTGTTGCGAGAAGCAAGAATCCCACAATCGGACATGCGTGCTCTGTTGGTGTGAGAGGTCCGGTGTTTCTTCGATGGTATGACAAAAGCAGGTTGGGCAGACCATCGTGCAATTGGTACAGGCAAGACAGCGCCCCGCAACCTCATCCCATCGAGCATGTTCGTGAGCCTCGTAGAGGGCTTGGGGCAAGCGAGCGAGATCCAATCGCCGGACTTGGTTCCGAGCACAGGCTTCGATACGACTGCCGGCCTCACCAATGAGATCTTCGGAAGCAGGGGGCAGTGAGAGGCCTGACAGAAGATCACGGCCCGCCTCGCTTCCTGCCTCAACTAAGAAGCTGTCGTCCACCTCTGTCAACGCGAGATCAAAGCCTCGACTGACACGAGGGCCGGTCTCCATTGATGCGCAGAAACACGTTGTCAGCGACCTGGTGCAGTTCACAGCCACCAAGAAGAGCCCCTCACGGCGGGCCGCGTAGTAGGGATCCCGATACGCATCCTCAAGAAAGATTCGATCCTGAACGGCTAGCCCGGCGAGATCACAGGCACGAGCGCCGATGACGGCCACTTTCTCCGATTGAGGAAACGTCGAGCTCGTCGTGAATCCATTCTTGCTCCGTTCGATCTGCAAGAGTGGCTCACGTGGTGCGAAGGCGAAGGGCTTCAGCGATTGCGGTCCATGGACGACACCGAAGATGTCGTTGGATCCGGTGTGTTCCAGTCGATAGCGTCCTGGTTCCTGCTGATCACGCCAACCGATCGGAAGATCCGAGACCTGTCTGATCGTCTCCCAGACAACGGAGCCTTCTCGCACGGTGGGCCCGACCACTCGATATCCCTTCATGCTCAACGCTTCGAGCAATCGTTGGAAGTCGGTTGTCGGTAGGACAGCGTGCGTTTCCGAGGCAGTTCCCATGGCCGCCTTTCGTTCCGCTCGATGCGTACCTTGTCACCCCTTGATGCAGATGAGCGGTTCTAGCCTTGCCACTTTCTTCGCCAGCTTCGCCTCATCCGCCGCGTCGACCACTTCGCTCACATCTTTATAGGCACCCGGTGCTTCTTCGGCAATCCCACGCATGGACGGACTGCGAATCAGAATGCCACGGCTCTCCAAGTCCTTGACCACGTCACGCCCATGCCACCGGCGTAGCGCTTGATGCCGGCTCATACTCCGACCGGCTCCATGACAGGCAGACCCATAGGCCAACGCCATGCTCTCCTCGGTCCCCACAAGCACGTACGAGGCAGTTCCCATCGTGCCACCGATCAAGACCGGCTGGCCCACTGACCTCAGAGATGGTGGAAGCTCGGGGTGGCCTGGACCAAACGCCCGCGTCGCTCCTTTGCGATGGACGAACAGGCGAGTCGGTGTTCCCTCCACAACATGGTCCTCAACCTTGCAGGTGTTGTGAGAGACGTCATACAGCAACGAAAGCCGGGCCTCCGGGAGCAGGTCTGCAAAGACTTCTCTGACGAGATGCGTGAGGATCTGCCGATTGGCGAGGGCGCAGTTGATTGCCGCACGCATCGCCCCAAGGTATTCCTGACCGATCTCGGAATTGATCGGGGCGCAGGCCAACTCACGATCGGGCAGTTCAACCCGGTATCGAGCCGCGCTGACGGCCATGCTCTTCAGAAACTCGGTGCCGATCTGATGCCCAAGCCCCCGCGATCCACAATGGATACTCACAACCACGTCGCCTTCACGGATTCCGAAGACCGCGCCGACCTCTGCATCATGTACCGTCACCACCTGCTGCACTTCGAGATAGTGATTCCCGGAACCGAGTGTCCCCATTTCATCTTGCTGACGCCTTTTGGCACGGCCCGAGACCTGTTCAGGTTTGGCGCCGGCCATACGCCCCTGTTCTTCGATGAACTCGAGATCCTCGTGCGTCCCATAACCCTTTCCTACTGCCCACCGTGCGCCACCGGCGAGCATGGCCTCCATATCATGGTTGCCCAAGCGAACCTGGCCGGTGCTTCCCACGCCGGCAGGAACGCGGTGAGACAAGGAGTCCGCGAGCCGCTTTTTCACCGGCTGGACCTCCTCAACCATCAAGCCGGTGCGGAGCAAACGGACTCCGCAGGAAATATCGAAGCCCACACCACCCGCTGAGACCACACCGCCATGATCAGGATCGAATGCGGCGACTCCACCGATGGGGAACCCATAGCCCCAATGGGCATCCGGCATCGCATAAGACGCGTTGACGATGCCGGGCAGCGTGGCCACGTTGGTCACTTGCTCGTACACTTTCTCATCCATATCGCGAATCAACGCTTCGGTGGCGTAGATCACGCCCGGCACACGCATCTTGCCACGCGGAGCAATGTGCCATTCGTCATGTCCACGGCGTCTTAATAGGTTGAGGTCCATGTTCACCTCGCAACCCACTTCTCACAGTGAATCATACATCGACGACACATTGAGCAATCCAACGCCCCTGTTCATCTTTCTTTACAGCCAACTCTGTATACGTCGCACCTTTGACTTCGACGGCCGGTTGATGTCTTGTTACCTCAACTGATTCTCCCCACGCCGTCGCGTGCAATGAATACTCGTCGAGCCGAACTTGGAATCGGCTAAAGAGCATGTTCTGCGTCGCCATTTCATAGACGAGCGCATTCAGCCAATCGACAAGTAGTAGCTCATCGTCAGATGCATCGCATGCGATCGGCACGGCTTGCAAGGGAGAAACAGAAGCCGGGTCTGTGATGACAGCGGTCAGTGCCAGTCCCGCACCTTCAAACGCAGCCTCCTTGGTCGAACCAATCCCTCGCACACCGATATCGGCCTCATGCGGGAAATGTTCCCAACATGTGTCCGGACCCACATCGGAACCAAGGGGCTGCATAATCGGCCTTCTCTCAAGCTCAGGAGCAATGCTGGCCCATAGAAGACTTGTTCGTACTCGCCTGTCGACATCACGTGATGGCAACTATTCCTATACGATTCTTGAACGCAATCTCTACTCCAAATGTGTTGCTTGTCTGTCCGGTGGCTTCAGCACCCAATCAGGCACCAGCCGGCTCTGAGTTCCCACTCATTCGCTGATGCTTCCACGCTAGGGCTTCGATACGACTTTTCACTTGTTCGGGATCGCACAGTCCTCGTAATGAAAGCGTGCGATCAGGGGTCCGCGAATGAATGACCAGCACCGCAATTCCGAAGTACTGCGCGACGAGGCCCTGCCGCATCGTCACCTCGCGAATACTACTCAGAGGAATGGATTGAATCACCCGACCTGTATAGCCGTTCCGCACCAGGACCTGCTCTCTCGTGAGTTCATAGTGCGCCCAGTGTCTCACGATCCCGGCGCAGACAAGCAAAATCACGGCCCCTAGCACCCACATTTCCCATCCACCCACGCCGAATCTGTAAAACAGGCCCCCACGCAGGGCGGCAAGAGCGCTCATGAAGTAGAGCCAACTGAACTGCACCCAGGAGGGAAACGCTTCCCAGATCACCATCCGATCCGGTTCCAACCTTTCCATGACTGAACCCATTTTCGCTCCACCTTGTTGACCGACTTACCCCACGGCACCGAAAGGAAGCTCCGGAAACAAGTGCCCACCAGAGCCAAAATCAGACAACGCGCGCCGTCATGTGAAGGAGCAAGTGAAGTGCCAGCAGAGTCATCTTCTTCCTTGTGAGCGTGCACGAGGGTATACAGAACAACCTAGCCGACTTCGAGGGCTCGCCACGACCTGGAATTCTGAGAGGCAAGAATTACCGGCCTTCACTGCTCTAAGAATCCATGTGCCATTTCGCAACATCTGGGCGTGGCGCGTTGTAGCGGAATTCCTCAGCACGATTCGCATCCGATAGTACCAGCGCAATCTGACATCGCTGTTTTCAATCGGTTACGTACAAATCCCCTGCAGTACATTCCGTGGCGCTCTTCTTGCCAAGATTTCCATATGATTGGGAAAGGCCGCACCGAATCGTCGGTACGGAGGGACGGTGGCTACTTATGAAAACAAGCGTGTGGCTGCTTGCCGTGGTGTTAGCCTGTGGATTGGCCGGTACCGCAATGTCCGTCGAGAATTCCTCGACAGAGGGACTCCAGCGAACGGTCCAGGGGACGGTGATCGCCGTGAATGTCGACGCAGATCCCCAGATCATCGTTGTAGAAGTCATGCTCCCTAATGATGTAGAACTCATTGTGGGAGCCCGTGTGTCTACTGACACAACGATTAAAAATGGCAAAGAGGCCGCTCTCTTAGCCGATATCCAAGTCGGTGAAAAAGTGAATATCACGTATCTGAAGACATCTATCGGTTTGATCGCCCAATCCATTCAGGTTCGATAAGGAGGAGGAATGATGTCACCACGTGTTCGTCGTCACGGTCATGGGTTTGTGCTCTGGTTGATTTTCGTCATGATCGTCTCCGGATGTAGTGGGCGAACAATTGTGACCTCGGGAGAAGATCAAGCGGTCCAGGCCAGTCCTCCTCCTCCTCCTGCACCTGTCACAGAAGAGACTAAAGTCGTACCCGTGCCAAAACCGGAAGAACCGGAATTGCGTGTGGAAGAAGAGCCTATTGCGCCGGTGCCGGACACACCGGTACCTCCACCGGTCGACCCACTGTCCGAACTTTCGGACGTCTATTTTGATTTTGATCGGTATGCGATCCGCGTTGATGCACGATCGACATTGAACCGTCTTGCTGATCTGTTTAGTTCGGAACCGAATCAAGAACTTATCATTGAAGGCCACTGCGATGAACGGGGAACCAGTGCCTACAACCTCGTCCTAGGGGAACGGCGCGCTCAGGCTGCCAAACAATATCTGGAGAAACACGGTATGGCCTCCTCTCAAATCAAAACAGCAAGTTATGGAAAGGAACGCCCCTTCTGTCTCGAACATACCGAGGCATGCTGGCAATCAAACCGGCGTGTGCATTTCAGAAAACCGTAAACGACAACGCGAAGAGGCGGTTTTCATCGTCTATCCGGCCCGCCACAGTGGCGTGCGATGCGATGTGGGTATCATTGCTCAGTTTGTCGGCCGGCCTCGCATTCCGGCGAACGCCGGCACCGCGGCAGCAATTCTGGCGCTGTCAGGCAAAATGTGATCGACGTGCTGAGCGGGATGTCCCGCATAGCTTGCGAACCACCGCCTCCCTTCAGGAAATAGGTTGATTCCTCACAAAAGGCGGTTATCTCGTCATTGAGCGGAGGCCTCGGTGAGAGGAACACTAAAGAGAATCGAGGTCGAGCGTTGGGGCGGTGAGCAGGCCCGCCAGTAGCAAGCGGGAAGCCTAAACTCCTCCAAGACCTTCAGCTTTGACAAACAGCTCTCTAGACCCGCCTCCGCCTTGCTTTTTATCCCCACCGCATAATCCAAGCTTGTCAGACACCCATTGGGTGATCGGGTTTTCGTGTAAGAGACCACTATGTGAAAGTTATGTGTGCGTAGAGGAAACTGGCCGTGCTTGGCGGGCTGTTGAAAAAGGCGACAGCCTCCTTCACTGTCACTGTCCCGTATTGCCGCAGACCCTTCTCCCGATCGGATAAAACCGGACCCCCTGAGTATCTACAAACACGCATTTTCTTATGGAACCTTTAAATCTTTGATGTTGGCATCGTCAATGCACAAGCTGGCAGTAGGGGGATCCGACCCCTCATCAATCATAAAAGGAGGCGATGGCCATGAGTTCACTGACACGATGGGAACCGACAGCGCGATGGAATCCGTTCAAGGAACTCGAAGAAATGGAGAAACGACTCTCGACTCTATTCGGCCGCACACCGGCTCCGACCGGCGGCGATAAGAAGGAGGCTATCACCGTCTCTGAATGGTCGCCGCTCGTAGATATCTCGGAAGACGAGAAGGAATATGTCATCAAAGCGGAAGTGCCCGAAATGAAGAAAGAGGAGATCAAGATCAACGTCCATGACGATGTCCTCTCGATTAGTGGCGAACGGAAATACGAGAAGGAAGAAAAAGATAAAAAGTATCACCGCGTTGAGCGAGCCTATGGGAGTTTCATGCGGAGCTTTACCCTTCCCGAAGATGCCGACGGGTCGAAGGTCAACGCGGAGTATAAGGATGGCGTCTTGAAAGTCCATCTCCCAAAGTCTGAGAAGGCCAAACCAAAGGCGATCGAAGTAAAAATTTCGTGAAGCCGGGCGTCTAGCGAGCGAAGGGACACGTGCGATGTTCAGAAATCGTGAAGAGGCTGGGCGTCGACTTGTAGAGCGACTCATCCAGTATCGGGATGACCCCACAGCCGTTATCTTGGCACTCCCGCGCGGAGGGGTCGCTGTCGGTTATCAGCTGAGCCTGGGGCTTCATCTTGCGCTGGACGTCTTTATCACCCGAAAGCTGGGAGCGCCCGATAACTCAGAGTATGCACTCGGTGCAGTGGGTGAAACCGGGGCGGTCTATCTGAACCCTGGGGCAATGGCGGCCTACGGCTTTTCTCGGACTGACATCGACGGGCTGGTTCAGATGCAGCAACACGAGATCGCTCGACGGCAGAGTATGTACCGCCAAGGTCGGCAGATGCCCACGCTTGCCGACCACAGCGTCATTCTCGTAGATGACGGGATCGCCACCGGCTCCACGTTTTTCGCAGCCGTGCAGTCCATCAAACAGCTTAGACCTCGCCGCCTGATCGGAGCTATTCCGGTCGGCCCTGTCGCCTCCATACAAGAGGCACGCGTCCTGGTGGATGAGTTGGTCGTCCTCACCACACCGGATCCATTCTGGGCTGTGGGCCATCACTATATCGACTTCGCCGAAGTCAGCGATCACGATGTGGTGGAGTATTTAAACCTGGCAGAAGAGTCGCAGTTAGAATGGAAAGAGCAGACACATTCTTCGACGGGCTCACCGCCACAATAGCAAGGAGGCTCGCTTGAGCGGACGAGGTCACCCAGCATCGACGGTTGTCTCACTGGTACTCCTGATCGCAAGTGTCATCGGACTCGGCACGGCATCGGCGAACATCGTCGTTCCATCCGGATCGGTGATTGAGGTCGACGAGGCGACGGTCGATAGCGTTGTCAAAGCCTTTGAGCGGGCGGAGCACGCGATCAAAGCCCATGACCTGGAACAGGTCATGGCCATCTATTCCTCCCGGTACAACTACCATGGGTTTAAGAAGGACGATATCCGCAAGATCTGGAAAGATCTCTTTGATGAGTACGAGGAGATCGCCAGTACCCATCTCTTCACGAAGATGACCAAGCTCGGAGCAGGGAAGGATGCCGTGCTGGAGGTCACGTGCACAGGGCACTTGTGGGCCAGGTCGAAGACCACCGGCCTCTATGTCCCCATCGACAGTTGGCATGAAGAAGTCCACTACCTCGTCCCGGAAAACGGCTCGTGGCGTCTTCGCGGCAATCTTGGCGAATCACCACTGGTGCTTCCGTTCGGCACCGCACCACATCCGCTGTTTTGACGGTCGGATGGGAAAGGTCATGGAATGAGAGTCGTCATCGGCGTCGATTGGTCCGATCAGGCGTTTGCGGCAGTCACCCAAACGTTCCACCTCTATCACCCATCGGACGTCACCCTGGTCCATGCGGTCGACTTGGGAATTCTTCAAAATCCGGTCGTGGCCCAAGCAGGCAATGTCCAAGGGTACGAGGATTTCCGTCGTGCGATGGTCGATGCCGGACGCAAGGCACTGGATCAGGCCGCAACTATGGTTCCGCCGGAGATCAAGTCCATCAGGAAGATCAACGAAGTCGCTAATCCCGCACAACTCATCCTCGACAGCGCGGACAACCTCTCGGCCGATCTGGTCGTCGTCGGTGTGCGTGGACGAAGCCGGCTCTCGGAGATGGTCCTCGGAAGCGTATCCCATCGGGTGCTCTTGCACGGCTCGCGCCCAACCTTGATCGTCAATGGTGCATCACGCAAAGTTCAACGAGTGCTTGTCGCCATCGAGGATCGCGATGATGCTGACCGAATCGCGACATGGCTCACGAAACATCCCTTCGTCGACCCTGCTGAACTCTGCGTACTCCACGCCGTCGTTCCGATCGGGGTGGATGATCCGTACGATGCCATGGGAACCAGCACATGGTGGGCGGAAGCTGAGCGTTATGCAGAGGAACTCGTCAAGTCGACTGCCAGCAAACTCATGACCCCCCGATACTCGGTCAGCACGAAAGTCACCACCGGTCATGCCGTCTCGGTGATCGAAGAAGAAGCAAAGAATGTGGACCTCGTCGTCATCACCTCTCATGGACGGACAGGCATTTCTCGCTTCCTCTTAGGGAGCGTGTCCCATGCCGTCGTTCATCATGTGACGTGTCCGGTGCTCGTACTACGGTGAAAGGAGCGACGATGAAACCGACGATTCTCACACTACTATTCATTGCCTTCTCAACATCTGTGATCTTCGCTCAAGGAATTCGAGGAGATTCGAAAGCCGGACAGGCCGTATATGAGCGACAGTGCCTCCGCTGCCATGGGGCTCAACTGGACGGGAATGGGCCGGACAGCCAAGACTTAATCGTCCAACCGGCCGACCTTCGATCTCAGATCAGCCGTTCGAAAACGGATTGGGAGTTACTCGTGGCGATTTCAAACGGCGTCTTGTTCAGCCCGATGCATGGCTTCCGTGGCAAGCTGACGGATGAGCAAATGCTGGATGTGTTGTCGTACATCAGATTCATGTCGCCACCGGATATCACCAGTTAGAACAGGTGTCTTTCGAACACCAAGCTTGGCCCACATTCTTCCGCCGACTCGCCATCCACGTCTTCGTCATCATGCTCTCTCTCCCAGGCAACACCTGGACTGGGGAGACCATTCCGGACATCGAAGTTTTTGTTCGAGCCGGCTGTCCCCATTGCGAAGCCGCAAAGACCTTTCTGGATGAGCTTCGACAGGAACAGCCTTCACTCCGCATTATTCTTTACGACATCGCTGCGGACCCTGTTGCGCGACAGCGACTGGCCACATTAGCGAAAGACCGAGGCATCACCACCGTCGGTGTTCCAACATTCCTCATTGGCACAGAGATCATCGTTGGTTTTCGCTCATCCGATACGACCGGGGCTGAAATTCATGCCAAACTGAACCAGGGAACATCAGGCACTACCAATCCATCGGTTGAAAGTATCGAGACGGGCTGGTTCGGCCCGCTTCGTGTCCAGGATCTTGGCCTTTCGTTGTTCACCGTCGTGATCGGTTTGCTGGATGGCTTCAACCCTTGTGCGATGTGGGTCCTGCTCTTTCTTCTGTCGTTGTTGGTCAATCTTCAGGATCGGCGAAAGATGGCGCTCATCGCGGGAACGTTCGTCATCGTGAGCGGATTGCTCTACTTTGCCTTCATGGCGGCTTGGCTCAACCTGTTTCTCGTGATAGGGCTGTCGCGTGCCGTTCAGATCGGGCTCGGCGGCATCGCGCTCTTCATCGGACTGGTGAATGTGAAGGATTTCTTTGCGTTCCATCACGGTCTGTCTCTGAGCATTCCCGAGTCCGCGAAGCCCGGCCTGTATGCTCGCATCCGCCGCATCCTCCAGGCCGACAACCTTGCCGGAGCCTTGGTGGGCGTCATCATTCTGGCCGGGCT
>JAHBWR010000047.1 GCA_019636875.1 Nitrospira sp. | reverse complement strand
TCGAAGAAGATTCAAGATGCGCTCGCCGATATTCAGTTTCTGCGAGACAAATATGGCGCCAAGCATTTTCATTTCACCGACGAGTCCTATCCACCAGCGCTGTTCCGAAAACTCACGCGGGGATTGATCGAGAGCCGGATGGGCATCCATTGGACGACGCACATGCGGTTTGAGAAGAGCCTGCTTGACGAACAGGTCTGGCACGATGCGAAGGATTCAGGCTGCCGCTACCTCCACTTCGGCTATGAGTCGGGCGTCGAGCGGGTACTGCAACTCATGGACAAGGCGACCACGGCCGACGTGATGACGACGCATCTCAAGCTGACGGCACAGGCTGGAATCTGGAACCATTGCATGGGCTTCTTCGGCTTTCCGGGCGAGACGAAGGAAGAGGCGTGGCAGTCGGTCCAGTTCCTGGAGCAGAATAAGGACCATGTCCATTCGCTCGGGTTTGGCACGTTCGACCTTGGGCGGCACAACCCGGTGGCGAAGCATCCGGAGAAGTGGGGCCTGACGGCCTACAAGAATCCGGAATGGGACTTGGCGCTCGATTATTACTACACGGTCAAGAACGGCATGAGTATCGAAGAGGCGGAACGAGTATTTGAGCAATTCGAACAACACCACAATCCCGGCTGGGATCTGCGTCTCTACATTCGCGAATATATCTTCCTTTATATTTCCAGGTTTGGATTAGGAAAGCTCGCTGATCTCCAGTTTCAATCCGCCAAGACGACAGGGGTGACTCACACGCTCGCAGGGAAGATGTAGTGGACGGGATCATACAACGATCATGAGCAGTAACGGACTCGTCCAAATCGACGGCTTGGCTCCGATCAAGAAAGAAGATCGGAAGAAGTCCAACGTCATGCTTTTGTTCCCGCCGGAGTGGGTGCCGACGGCGCCATACCTTGCCTTACCTTCTCTCACGGCGGTGCTCCGCGAGGCAGGCCACACAGTCATTCAACGCGACATCAACATCGGGATGTGGGACCACTTCTTCAGTATGGAGTTCCTGATCTGGGTGAAGGGCCGATTGGGAATGCAGTTGAAGTCGCTACAAGAGAAAGAGACGACGGATCCTCTCACGGAACAGGAACTGAGTCACAAGGCCGTCGTTGAACAGGCCTATGATCTTGATGTTTTCGATCTTGCAGAGCGAGCTGAGGATGCCAAGCGAATCGTGCGGGGAGAGCGGTTCTATGATGCCGAACTCCTAGAGGGGGCGCTCACCACTTTCCGTGAGACCATGACCTATATCTCTGCCGCCTACTTTCCTGCCTCGCTCGTGTTCTATCCGATGGAAAGCAATCTTGGCTATCGCCCCGGAGTCTCACAAGAGGTTCTTGCCTGCTTAGAGGATGAACAGGTGAACGTCTATCGAGATCTCTGCAATCAGTTGGTCATGCCAGAGATCGCTAAAGAGAAACCGGATGTGGTCGGGATTTCGATCGGAACGCAAATGCAGCTACTGGCCGGTCTCACCTTTGCGAAGATGATCAAGGAAACATTTCCAAACATTCACCTTGTCGTCGGCGGCAATGTCATAACTCGACTCCATGAGGACCTCGTCAATCACGAGAGGTTTTTCACTGAAGTCTTTGATTCAGCCATTCTTTATGAAGGCGAGCATGCGCTGCTATGGCTCGTTGAAGCCTTGAACGGGCAACGGGCGATTTCCTCTGTCCCCAACCTGATCTATCGAGATGACTCGGGTCTCCATCGCAATCCTGAAGTCTACACTGAGAAAACCACTGCGTTGCCGTTGCCGGATTTTGAGGGGATGCCGCTCGATCGCTACTTCGTTCCCGAGCTCATCATTCCCTACCTCGCGACCCGTGGCTGTTACTGGGGGCGCTGTACCTTTTGTGATCATGGGCAGGGTTACTTTGATCAATACCGTGGGATGCCGGCACAACTAGTGGTGGACCAAATCAAAACACTCCGGGATAAGTACCGATGCCGACACTTTCTCTTTAGTGACGAATCCTATCCACCGGCCCTCTTCAAGAAAGTCTCGCAGCTGCTGGTCGACCAGAACGTCGGGATCAAGTGGACGACGCTGATTCGATTCGAGGAGACGCTCCAGGACCAAGCGACCTGGGATCTTGCCGCTCAGGCCGGCTGTTGCACGCTCTACTATGGAATGGAGTCCGCCAATGAACGCGTGTTGAATCTGATGGACAAACACGCTCGAAAAAGTGTTATCGAGCGTAACCTCCAGATGGCATCCAAGTCTGGGATCTGGAACCATGTCATGGCGTTTTACGGATTTCCTGGAGAAACGTTCGACGAAGCGATGGAAACCCGGCAATTCGTCCTTGACCATCAGCCGGTGATTCATTCGCTGGAACTCTTCTATTTCGTGGCGTACCGGCACACGCCGATGGTTCGCCATCCGGAGAAATTCGGAATTACGATTCATAAGCAGGAGGACTACGATCTTCCACTCGACTACTACTATACTCTCAACGATCCCAGCACACTCTCGTGCCTCGATGCCATGCAGCTGTGCGAAGAATTCTACCAACGCGATTTTCATCCCTGGGCCGTGCGAGTAAACTCGCGCGAGCACGTGTTCCTCTACATTTCCAAGTTCGGGACAAACCATTTGCCACAAATTTATGCTCGACAGACTCAGCCGGTTGGATCTCGGGAAGGGGTCTCAGGCTTGGTGACGTGGCCGGTGGCGCAGTCCCAAGGCGACGAGGGGATGTCGCGCGTCACGAGCCACGACGTCGAGTGAAGGTGGAGGTTTACAGAAAGAGTGACGGTCAGTGTGCCGCGTCATCGGGAACGAACACTGCGGACACCAGAGCGAAGGCGGCTTCGACGGTCCGCGTCATCTCTTCGGCCTTCCGGTACTGTTCCATGTATTGCTTGGGACTGTTCGTGAGACCGGCATAACGCGATGGATTCCAATGATAGAGCTGGACACGCCTGGCCCGTTCCAGGTCTTCTGAGGTGATCGGGAGCGTGAGGCTCAACACTTCCAATGCATGCGCGATGTCTTGCTCGGTGATGCGATCCATGAAGCGAGTTTGACAAAGTTGCGGCGACCTGTCAAAGGATGTCGGAGATCTTCTTGCTCTGCCGACTTGATCACCGAGTAACTGAAGGGACCGACAAGGAGTGATATGACCGAGCCACGCTCACTGAAGTTCTATCAAGCCGACGTCTTTACGGGCCAACCGTTCGGCGGCAATCCCGTCGCTGTCTTTCCCGACGCAGAGGGCTTGACCGACGACCAATTGCAGCGGATTGCGCGGGAGATGAATCTCTCGGAGACCGTGTTCGTCTTTCCGCCGACGGACCCTGCCGCGGTTGCCCGGTTGCGCATTTTCACACCGACCCAGGAAATTCCCTTTGCCGGCCATCCGGTGCTCGGAACGTTTTATGTCCTGGCCCATCTGAAGCGCATCTCTGTCACGGACGGCATTACTCGTGTGACGCAAGAGTGTAACATCGGCCTCTTTCCCATCGAGGTTCATAGCGAGCAGGGGACGGTGGTGCGAGTCGTCATGGCTCAACCCAAACCGGAATTCCTTGAGCCGATCACGGCCGTCGACGAGCTCTATCTGATCGCTGCGGCGCTCGGCCTACCAAAACACGTCATTGCCGATGCAAAATGGCCGCTCCAAGTCGTCTCAACCGGCTTGCCGGTCTTGATCGTGCCGGTTCGGACATTGACAGCCGCACGGTCCATTAATCCTGATGCCTCAGCCATTATCAAGGTCTGCGAGCGCTTTGGCGCCAATGGCATCATGGTCTTCACGACGGTGACGGTTGAGTCGTTTGCCTCTGTGCATGCACGGATGTTTGCACCAAAGATCGGCATCTTAGAGGATCCTGCGACGGGGAGTGCCGGTGGAGCGCTGGGGGCCTATCTCGTCCAAAACGGTGTGGTGGAAGTGGGGCCTACAACGGAGGTTCTCATTGAGCAGGGATATGAGATCGATCGCCCGTCTCGAATTCTCGTTCAGGTGAAGTCGGAAGACGATGTCATTCAAGGCGTTACAGTCGGTGGGCAATGCGTATTGGTCGTAGAGGGAATGTTGCGGTTCTGAACTTGACTGTAAGGAGACGGTGCACAGATGAAGGTGGTGTTGTTTCGTGAGCATGGTGGACCCGACAAGCTGTCATATGAAGACTTGCCCATACCTCAGATCGGCCCACAGGAAGTATTAATTCGGGTCAACGCCTGCGCGCTCAACCACCTCGATATTTGGATCCGTCAGGGGAATCCTGCTTATTCTATCCCCTTACCCCACGTCGGAGGTTCGGACGTATCGGGCATTGTTGAGCAAGTCGGCACGCAGGTTGAAGGGGTTTCCATCGGTGCTCGGGTCTTTGCCTCACCGGGAATCAGTTGTTGGCAGTGCGAGTACTGCCTCGCTGGCCGAGACAACATGTGCCGGAGTTATCATCTGCTCGGCACCAAGACGCATGGTGGCTATGCCGAATATGTCAAGGTGCCATTTCGAAATGTCCTTCCGATGCCGGAGAATTTGACATTTGAACAGGCTGCAGCTTTTCCACTTGTGTCCATTACCGCGTCCCATATGTTGTTTCCACTCGCTGGTCTTCAGCCTGGTGAAACTGTACTGGTCATGGGAGCCGGGAGTGGGGTCGGAATGATGGCGGTGCAACTGGCCAAGTTAGCCGGAGCTCGGGTGTTGGCCACAGTGGGTAGCGACGACAAGATGCCGAAAGGCGTGGTCTTGGGAGCTGATGCGGTGATCAATCACACCCGAGAAAAGGTGTCAGACCGTGTTCGGATGCTGACAGAAGGACGAGGTGTCGATGTGGTCATCGAACACATTGGTCCGAAGGTATGGACCAGTTGTCTCGACTCACTCGCGAGAGGCGGACGGCTGATCACCTGTGGGGCAACGACCGGCACAGACGTGACAGTGAACCTACGCGATCTTTACTCTCGACAGCTGACGGTCAAGGGTTCGTACATGGGTACGCGCGCAGAACTGGTGAAGGCCACGGAGCTCATGGGACAGGGGCGATTGATGGTGGTCGTCGATCGCACCTTCCCGCTTCGGGATGCACGCGCCGCTCAGGAACTGATGCTCAGTCGGAAGTTTTTTGGTAAGATCGTGCTCACCTGCTGATCAGGCATCGTTCAGCACACTGGGTGAACAGAGACGTTTCTTTTCGGCACCGGTTTTTGAGCCCTCATGCACTTCTATGCTACCCTGTGGTTTATTTGTCAGAGCGAGGTCTTCTGAGAAATTTATCTCAACTCATAAGGAGGAAGCAATGCCTACCGTGGCGCAGATTGCAACGAAACGTCCCAAGTCAATCGGTCCCAAGACCTCGATTGCGAGCGCGGCCAAGACCATGCGCCAAGCGCGAGTCGGCTCACTCATCGTGAAGAAGGGTAAGCAGATGGTCGGCATCGTAACCGATACAGACATTGTGCGACGAGCCGTGGCTGTAGGCAAACCGCTGGGTAAACTCACCGTCGAAAAGATCATGACTGCACCGATCTGCACCATCGAGGGGAACCAGAGTGTCGACGATGCACAGGACATGATGGCCGATCTGGGGGTGCGTCATCTCGGCGTGACAAAGAACGGAGAAATCACAGGCGTGGTTTCTGTTCGTGACCTCTTGTCATTCTATAAACGGTATGCACAATCCAAGATTTCTGAGGACATGGGATATTCCGAACCCAAGATCTCACAAGATTAAGTATTCCCCCTGAGCTGAGTGCTGATGTTGTGACACTCAGCACTCGCTGTAGGGGTTGCGCAAGTTCACTTGGTAAGTTCTCCAACCAGATGCCCAAGCTCGGGCAGAATGAGCTTCTGCATGGCGAGGCGGACGGCATTTTCTGAACCTGGAATAGAGAATACGACACGGTCCTTCACAATGCCCGCTGTCGCTCGACTCATGATGGCCGACGACCCAATCTCCTGATAGGTCAAGAGGCGAAAGATTTCTCCAAATCCGCTGAGCCGTTTTTCCAATAATCCGTTGATCGCCTCAAACGTGGAATCTCGCCTGGAAATACCGGTTCCACCATTGACAATGATAGCCCGGATCGCATCGTTGGCGGTGCCGAGGGTGATTTGAAATAGAATCTGTCCAGGTTCGTCCTTGACGACGTGATAGCTGACGACGCTGTGGCCTTGTTCTCTGAGGAGCTTCTGAATCAGCTGACCACTGGCATCACTCTCGGGCGTGCGAGTATCGCTACAGGTGATGATCATGCACCCAATTGACGCGGGCGCATGGCTTTTGTGTTCTTGATGTGTTGAGATTATCATGCCGGAATGGCAACGTAGGTTAGTGATTGACCGTCATGCCGCACCATCGATCAACAGACAGGTCCTGGCTGCTATTTCCATACGGCGTCAGGATTTAACTGAGTAGCCGGTGTTCCCTTCGCCACATGTTCATCCAGAATCGTGGCAACGTCGGCTTCGGTGACTTTAGAGTACCATGTATTGTCAGGATACACCACGACCGTGGGGCCTTGTTCACAGGGCCCGAGGCATCCCGTTGCGCTGACTAATACTTCTCCGGGCGGAACAGCCCGTTGCATCAATCCCATGTTAAAGGCCATCAGCAACTGGGCGGCGCCAGCCGAACCGCATGACGGTTTGGGATGCCCAGGTGGGCGGGAATTTGTGCACACGAGTATATGATACTTTGGTTTTGGCATACTCTCCTCAATAAAATTGGTACATCACCATGACCACGTCTATCGTGGTCTATACGACTCCCATTGTTGAATGACGTCCTGCGGAAACTTCCACTGTTTGAGGCCTTTTAAGACCCAATCTAAATAGTGGTCTTTGGGTTTAAACTTGCCGATCGGCTTGGCAGCATAGGTGGTCACCAGTTCCTTTTCTCCATCCTCGGTCGAGACGGTGACTTGCAGATGGCGATAGGCTCCCTGAGGCACATCCTGTTCGAACTGATCCATGATCGCCACGTCTTCATCCGTTAATTCAAACACGCCACCCCAGGTCTTTTCACCCACCGAGTGGACGACACTGGCAAGCCCACACCGCCACTGTGACGACCATCGACAAAACTTCACCGTGTGGTCGGCCAAGGTCGCCAGGTGTAGGAACTGGTGTTCCGGGGCTCGTCGTGTGAGTTGCGAAGGATTGAGCAAATCGCCGTACAAAAAGAACTTCATGCATCTAACTCACTGTACCCGACCACGACATCCACGTGTCGGTACTTGTAACACACCGGCTTTTCACCAGACAAGCGCCAGACCTCTCAATGATCAGTGACGCCTACCAGCGACATTGACATGGCGGCCGAGCCTTCCTAAGATGCGGGACATCCACACGGAGATCGGGCCTGACGTATAATCACATCCTGCATGGCGAGCACGAGACACTCCTAAGACCTTTCATGAATCGCATCATCCACTACACGGTTATATGTGTTGTTGTCTTGGGTGCACTCTACTATGCGTGGACGACTTTGCCATCTGGAACCCCATCAAGAGAGCCGCGGGAAGCCGAAGCCTTAGCCTTGGTAAAAAATCACCCTGCGATCGGATATCCGACGATCGCGCAGGCCATGGAAGAGCATGTCCGTGCAATGAAAGCACGCGGGCAGGGGGTCCGTCTGGGCGAATGGCGGGTGAAACATGTCGAGAGAGATATTTTTGAAATTCGTGTCCAGCTTCGTGACCAAGGGGTTCGAGGGCAGTGGTTCGAGCGGGAATTCATTTGGCATGCCCACCTTGAACTCAAGAAGGTTAACGCCGCCTCGTTGCCGGCAGATGGTGTTACTCCGAAAGCGCTCGATCCCGAAGCTCCCGTTTCGCCCATCTCCTCCGGTCTCTCGACGAGCTAAGCCGGCTCTCGCAGAGATGGTGGAATGGCGATCTGAATGTCGTCTCCTTGAACACGTACCTCGCAACGCGTCACCTGGAAATTGGGGTTTCCAACTCGTTCCCCAGAGGCCACGTCGAATTTCCATCCGTGCCAGGGACACTCCACCACGCCTTCGCACAGTTTCCCTTCTCCGAGTGGCCCACCCGCATGAGGACAGCTGTTATCGATCGCATAAAATCTTCCATCCACGTTGAAGAGGGCAATCCAAATTCCGTCGACTGCGACGGTTCGTCCTGTGCCGGGTTGAATTTCATGTGTGCGGGCGACTACAACGAAATTGTTCATGGTCGTGATATCTCCATCGGATTGCTCGAAGCGGTGCCAGAAGGCGTGGTTGCTTGATTTCAACGCTACCTTATGGCATAGAATTATGAGCTCATAGTCCTACCCTGCGGAAACACTCCGTGCTTACGATGGAGGCCCCTTTAGGGGATGAGGTTCCTGCATGGAAATGACCCTCCTCCTTAACGCGACCTACGAACCTCTGCGGGTCGTGCATTGGCAAAAAGCGATCGCGCTGCTCTGGCAGGGAAAAGTTGAAGTTCTGGAAGTGTACGACCGGGAAGTCCATGGGATTTCGCTGTCGATCAAGCTGCCGGCGGTGATGCGGTTGCTGAAACTGGTGAAGTTGAAGGATAGCCATCGCGCCGTCAAGTTTTCCCGTATCAATATTTTTACCCGAGACGGATACTCTTGCCAATACTGCAACCGCAAGTTTCGAACCGAAGAACTCACCTTCGATCACGTCGTGCCGATCGCAAAGGGAGGGAAGAAGACGTGGGAGAACATCGTGACCGCCTGTTGGCGCTGCAACAACCGCAAAAGCGGACGGACTCCTGAAGAAGCCAACATGAAGCTGAAGAAGCGCCCGATGAAACCTCGTTGGAGCCCCGTCATTACCATCACCATTGGCATTCGCAATACACCGGAAAGCTGGCGCGATTATCTCTATTGGAACATGGAGTTAGACGCGGATCCAGCCGACACGTAATTTCCTTC
The DNA here is from genome assembly GCA_019636875.1 of Nitrospira sp. GTDB lineage: Bacteria > Nitrospirota > Nitrospiria > Nitrospirales > Nitrospiraceae > Nitrospira_D. Next base: position 15,352 of record JAHBWR010000047.1, on the reverse strand, counting down.
CTTTCGCGTATCACTCAATCATCACGTTCGTTCGAGACAATTCTACTGGTACATCTGAATTCCCTCTTGCATGATGGTGCTCATTCTCAGATACTGGGCCTGAGAGTTGAGAATGAGAAAGGGGAGTCCCGTTCATGACTGCCAATCCTGGATTTCCGCTTGTCTTAGATGTCAAAGGCTGGCCTGTTGCCGTCATTGGTGGCGATGAGGAAGCATCGGAGAAATCTGAACGTCTGCTTGATTCCGGAGCACGAGTCACCGTCATCAGTCCAACGCTGAATGAACCACTGCGCCGCCTCGCAGCCTCAGGCAAGATCATCCATCGTGGTCGTTTTTTCCGCGATGCAGACCTGGAACATACAATCCTTGTGCTCAACACGATTCGAGGCGATCGCGATTTTGCTCAAATGCTTCTGGCTCAAGCTCGAGAGAAAGGAGTTCTGCTCTGGTCTGTGGACTACCCAGAGGCAAGCAGTGTCACGATGCCCGCGGTGGTAGCCGCAGGTCATGTCCGCATCGCCATCAGTACAAGCGGGATGGCTCCGGCTCTTTCAGGATTCATAAAAGAGGATCTCGAACATGTCCTGGATAAGGAATTCATTGAGTTCGTGGAATGGCTCGGACAACTGCGTGAACAGGCCAAAGCCGATGAACCGGATGCCGAGAAACGCCGCGCACTCCTCCGTGAGGCTTTAGACGGATTTCGATTCCTTGGTCGTGTCCACTATCCCAAAGTCTGGCTGGACAACCGATCCCAGCCTGCGACAGATCGACAACCTCATACTGATAAACAATAGGAGCACCGATGGTTCTACTGGAATTCAGCATGTCGCCGTTAGGAAAGAGTGAAAGCGTCGGAAAGTATGTCGCCCGCTCGCTCGACATTATTGATAAGAGTGGTGTTTCCTATCGTTTGAATCCTATGGGAACCGTCTTGGAGGGAGACTGGGACCAGGTATTCTCGGTGGTCCAACAATGCTACGAGCGGATGAGAAAAGACTGTAACCGTATCTCATGCACGATCAAAGTCGACTATCGCAAAGGCCATTCCGGTCGTCTTCAGACTAAGGTTTCCAGTATTGAGAAGACACTGAAACGAAGAGTCAAACAATAACGGCTGCAGCTTCTCCGTATGATTTCGCCATGCTCATCCCACCTTTAGAGCAATACTCCCCCTCTGAGGCAAGGGGAGAATGCTTCGTATTGAAAAGCATAGGTATCGTCTATATACTCCCGGACCATACGTGGTATTCCTGTACGTGAACTGCGCAAGGACCCTTCTGTGACACGTGCAGTTTCTGAGTCGTCGGGAGGAGCGACCCTGCTCCGTACCACGTCAAACTCCGTCCACTGAATAGATTGACTCAGGGGATCATGTCGTGATCAGCAGCACGCTCGACGCCCTCGAAGCCAAATCCCTGCCAAACGTCGAATTGCTACCGAAGCATCGTACCATTCTTGAACAAGGTGCGATGGTCTTTCGTCCGTTCGGTTTGGATGAACATGGACAGACGATCAGAGACCTGAGTGGTGTCAGCATCAGAGCCGTGACGGTCTTTCTAGAAAAACTGGTGACTTCCGAACGCGGAGCACCAGCCGGCAAAGACGCGGTGGACAATTTATGCCGTCTCCTGAACGATCAAATCAAGGATCCGGTCTACCATGTCACTCCTGATTTTCTGAGAAATCCGTGGAATAGCTATTCGTACGAATTCAGCTGCTACCTGTACGAGTTTTGCGAACAGATCTCCGGTGACCCCCGCTTCACCTTCAAGGCTGGAGCGGAAAAGGTGTCTCCGATCATGCTGGCGCTGACGCGACCGTTTTCGCTCTCCCAGATTTACACGATGTTTCCGTACTTCGGGAACAAATTCACATCGGGTTCAGTCGAGTTTCGCGCCTTGCAAGTGACCAATGAGACCGCGACAGTGGCCATGCGGTTCACTGACCGGACCCTTCGTCAATTTGGGCCCTATCGGAGGCGGTGTGCCTGTCTAGTTTGCCAATCCGCACAGGGAATCATGGTCGCGATGGCCAATCGAATTCATGGCCTTTCTCAACCCGAAACAATAGAGACATCGTGTATCGGCAATGATGATGAATGGTGCCAATGGACCATTCGCTGGCATGAGGACGGAGGGTATCGAAGTCGATTCTGGCGCGCGACATCCTCGATCGAACAGGCTCGACCCACTCTCCCAAGCAGCGACGTGGCCACTGGCTCCGACAGTGAGGAAATCGTCCCCAAAGCGACGACCAAGCGAGTCGACTCTCCAGCTCATTCTCAGCAGCATTTCACCTGGTTTTTGTGGGGAGGTGTGCTCGGGCTTGGCCTCATGGCAGGAGTCGGCATATTCAATCCAACGGTCAGTTTCGGCGAGGTCGTGCTAGTTGGGCTGTGCCCAATCCTCGCTGTCGGCATCATGGTCAACCGGAGGCTGCTTCGAGAAAGTGAACGGCGCGAGGCCTTGATTCAAGAGCAAATCACTTTCGTCGAATCACGCCATGAGGAATTACGTGAAGCGTACCTCGAACAAGAACAAATGCGTGTTGAACTCCGTCGCAAAGTCGCACAACTGACGGCATTGCATCGGGCAGGCCTCTCGTTCAGCTCAACCTTTGAGCAAGATGCCCTCCTCCATCAAGTGTTGGAAGCGCTCACGCATGAACTCAACTACAACAGTGCCATGGTATCGATGTTCGATCCCTTCGAGCATGTCATCCAGCACATTCGTCTGATCGGCGCGCCTCCGGAAGTTGAACGCTTCGCCCAATCTTGTCGAATTCCAATCACCGATCGTGAAAGTCCAGAAGGAGTGGTGGTGTTGCAGGGCAAGCCTCTCTTGATAAAGGACATTGAAACGATTCGGCAGCGACTTCATCCGCTCAATCAACGGTTGGCGGAGTTGAGTCGCACCAAAGGGTTGGTCGTGGTCCCCATCAAGACCAAGGGCCGTGTGTGGGGGATGCTGACCGTCGATCGGTCACACAACCAAAGCGTGACAGAGGACGACTTGGATCTGATGAAGACGGTCGCAAGTCAAGTTTCGATCGCATTAGATAATGCCTCCGCTTACCGACAGATCGAGGAGTGGAATGAAGGCCTTGAGTTGAAGGTCAAAGAACGAACCGAAGCGCTGGAACGAGCCGATCGGCTTCGTGCACAATTTCTTTCCCACGTCTCTCATGAGCTACGAACACCGCTGACATCGATCAAGGGGTTTATCCAAAATCTGCTAGACGGCCTGACCGGTCCGTTGAACGAGAAACAACAGCGCTACCTGGTGCGCATGTCGGACAACTCGGATCGACTGGTACGGATGATTGAGGAACTCCTCGATCGGACCCGTATCGAGACCGGACGATTGGAAGTCCGACAGACCGATGTGGAGCTTGAACCCTGCCTGACCGACGTGATCGAACAACTGAAACCGCTGGCTCAGACAAAACAGCAAACACTTGAGTTCTGTCCTCCCGGATCCCACGTTGTCGTATGGGCGGATCGGGATCGCTTGATCCAAACCGTCGTCAATCTTGTCCAAAATGCCATTAAATTCACCCCTCCTGGTGGGCACGTGACCGTCACCTGTGAACTTGGTAACGACCGAACGGCCGCCATCGTTGTGCGAGACACCGGCCCCGGCATTCCTTCGGAGCACCTCGACAAGATTTTCGACCCGTTCTTCCGTATTCAACAAGGCCACCGTACCGCCCCCAAGGGCTTGGGCCTTGGCCTTTCGATTGTGAAGACATTGGTTGAATTGCAAGGAGGGCAGGTCGCGGCACGCAATCATGAAGCAGGAGGCGCTGAGGTATCATTCACGATTCCCATTCATTCCATCGAGATCACGCCGGGTTCAAGTTCTTCTCTCATTGATCGACACATCTTGGTCGTAGATGATGACACCGACATTCAACAACTACTCCTCGATCGCCTCCGCGCCAACGGCTACCAGACCCTTTCCGCATCTGACGGTCGACAGGCTTTAAAAGCCCTTCGGTCACATGAGTTTCATGGGATGATTCTTGACATCGGAATCGGCCAGATTGACGGGTTGGAAGTGCTTCGACGAATCCGCCAAACCAATCAGCAGCTCCCCATCATCATGATTACCGCATCGGGATCCCAGGAGCTCGCCGTCAAAGCCATCGAGATGGGAGCACAAGCGTACTTACTCAAACCGTTTGATGCGGTGACACTTCAGCAGTCCATGGATCGTTGGTTTCACCGTGCGTGATGTCAGGAAAATCGTGATGCATCAGGTCATCGCTGGATTCCTTCCACACACACGATGCGGGGTTTCCCAGGACGTGGCAGTGCCCCCTCGCACGATCACGCTGGTCTTCCTGCTTGTTCTTGTCGGAATCGGTGCCGCCTGTCCGACATTGGCTCAGGTTCCTCGGGTCTATGGACAGGGGGCGGCAGCCTCCGGAATGGGAAACGCCTTTGCCGCACAGGCGGACAATCCTTCCGCTCTTCATTACAACCCGGCTGGGATGACTCAACTGCGCGGCGTTCAGACGATGGCTGGCGGAACTTTCGTCGGCGGAACCTCCGACTTTAGAAGTCCAACCGGGATTTCAGTCACCGGTGACCACGATGGGGCGTTCGCCTGGCCTGGTCCAGGCCACGGCTATATCACAGCAAATCTTGGCGATATCGGTATCTCCTCACTTCAGAAACTGACTATCGGCGTGGGAATTACTACTCCGTTTGGGTCTGTCATGAGGTGGCCTGAAACGAGTCCTTTCAGTAGAATCACCACATTTACGGCATTCCCCCTCTTTGACATCAAACCGACGTTTGCCTATCAGCTATTCCCAGATCTTTCGATTGGTGCCGGCGCTGACATCTACACGTTTGCCAGTTTTTTCGGAGAAGGACATGCGGAGCTACAATCCGTTTCGCCTGGCGGTCTGGCCCCCGCAGGAAGCAAGCTCGAATTTAATGGCAGGGGCACCGCCCCAGGATTCACGATCAGCGCCCTCTACACTGCACTTCGAAATAGAGATGGGCAACCAACCGCAAATCTTGCCGTCGTGTATAGAAGCCAGGCGACCCTCCATCTAGACGGAGCCTTATTAGCCAACGGCGTGAAGGTCCAAGATGCGACAACAACCTTCGTTTTGCCGCAGGTGATCACCGGTGGCGTCGCGCTGTGGCCTATCCGAGACGCAGAGCGCGAGTGGAAACTTGAACTCAACGTCGATTACGTCGGTTGGAAATCTGTCAGGAATTTGGATATCCGCCTCGCCAACGGCATACTCATCCCCCAACCACAAAACTGGAGAGGTACCTACGCTATTCTAGCTGGAACTGAGTACCGATGGGTAAAAATCGATCGTCTGCCAGGCTGGGAAATCGCGTTACGAGGTGGCTATACCAACCAGCAGGCGCAAGTGCCGGACCTCAATTTCAATCCCGGGGTTCCATCGGCCGACTTGCATGTAATTTCGACCGGCATCGGCCTGATCTGTCAAGAGAATGGGTCGTTCCTGGGACTCATACCGTGTGGAAGTTTTGGAATGGGATCGGTTAGGACCAAGCTCGTTGGTCTGGATATTTTTTACCAGGCATTTCTCTATGAACCTCGGACCATTTCAGGAAATACCGGTCTTCGCGCAACGGTAAATGGGATCTATAGCTCCACATTGCACGCCGGTGGGTTTTCCTTCCGTGCTAGTTTCTAGCGATACCACTCAACCAGACTCTTCGGTTTCGAGAGTGTGAGTACAGGACAGACGAGAGGCATTATGAAGAACAATACAGCCGTGGAATTTTGTGACTGATCGCGCAGAGCACTTCATAAGAAATTGTGCCGGTCCATTCTGCAATGTCCTGGGCCGTGATTCGTTCAGTTCCCTGTTGCCCGATCAGAACCACTTCGTCCCCAACAGCGACATCGTGAATTTCCGTCACATCCACCATCACCATATCCATGCAGACGATACCCACAATCGTGGCCCGTTGTCCTCGAATGAGCACCTGGCCTCGATTTGATAAGCGCCGGTTTATCCCACTGGAGTAACCGATCGGAAGAACGGCTATTCTCGTTGGTCGTCTCGCCATGAACGTACGATTGTAACTCACGGTTTCCCCTGGCTGGATCAGCCTGAGCTGCACAACCCTGGTCGTAAGCGAAAGAACTGGCCTTAGGTCTGGAGGCGGAACCGAAGGAGGCAGGGTGTGATAGCCATAGAGCATGATGCCTGGCCGAACTAAAGAGTAGTGAGCGGATGGGAAACGAACGATACCGGCGCTGTTCGCGAGATGCATGAGAGGGGTGCTGAACCCTGCTTCGCGCACGACCTTGAGCGCCCGATCGAACAGATGGAACTGCTGCTCGGTCGGACCAGGCTCCAACCCATCCGAATCGGCTAAGTGAGACATCACACCTTCCAAAAACAATGACGAAGGTAACGCGTGGTTCGTCAGAATGGTTTCCAGCTCACCTTGTGTGAGCCCCAACCGTCCCATGCCGGTGTCAATCTTCAGATGAATCGGGTAGGGTGAGGCGCATCGAGCAGCGCACTGTCCCAGCAGTGTGAGCAGAGCCGGATCACTTACTACTGGGGTAAGCCGATACGCAAAGAGGTCCTCGACTTGCTGTGAAAAAACCGGCCCGAGAATTACGATCGATGCTGTGATACCGGCGTGACGGAGGGCGATTCCTTCTTCGATCGAGAACACGGCAAAACGAACGATGCCTTGATGGCTCAAGGCCTGCGCAGTTTCAACGGCCCCGTGACCATACGCATTTGCCTTGACGACCGCCATGATATCACAGCTGGGCGAGAGAAAACGGCGGAGTTGGAGAAGATTATGGGCCAGAGCTGTCAAGTCAACTGTGGCTACGGTAGGGAAAACGTCGGACGGAATCGGCACGTGCTGAAAAGAGAATCAGGAAGTCGGACTCAAACCTCCATGATTTCTTGTTCCTTTTTCTTGATAATCTCGTCGATCTTCTGCCCGTATTGCTCAATGAGCTTTTGAGTTTCTTGTTCCGCTTTGCGCAATTCGTCTTCGGTCAGCTTCGCATCCTTTTGGAGCTTCTTCAACTCCTCATTTGCGTCACGGCGAAAGCCGCGTACTTTCACCTTAGTCTCCTCACCGTGCTTCTTGCAGATCTTGGTCAACTCCTTGCGCCGTTCCTCCGTCAACGGCGGAAGCGGAACGCGAATAAGTTTGCCGTCGTTCGACGGTGTCACACCCAAACCCGAGTTGGAAATCGCCTTCTCAATCTCCTTGATAAGGTTCGGCTCCCACGGTTGAATGGTGATCAATCGCGCTTCGGGAGTTGCCACATTCGCAGCCTGTTTGAGCGGTGTCATCGTACCATAGTAGTCGACACGAATACCGTCGAGGAGGGCAACCGACGCTCGTCCGGTTCGAAGACCAGACAAGTCTTTCCGAAGATGCTCGAGAGCCTGATCCATGTGAGTGATAAACGACTGCCGAATCGGCGCTGCATTGGACATGAAACACCTCGTGAGAGAGTCAGCGGTCGCTGGCCGTCACTACCGTTCCGAGCGACTCACCTAAAGCCACACGTTTGAAATTCCCACTGATTTTTAAGTTGAATACCACGAGCGGTAACTTGTTGTCCATGCACAAGCTAATCGCGGTGGAATCCATAACTTTCAGGTTCTGATTCAGAATAGAGAGGAAGGAGATGGTATCGTATTTTTTTGCGGTTGGATTCGTCACAGGATCAGCCTCATAGATCCCATCGACTTTGGTCCCCTTCATGATCACTTGAGCGCTGATCTCCATGGCTCGAAGAACAGCAGCCGTATCCGTTGAAAAATACGGATTTCCCGTTCCACCGGCAAAAATCACCACCCGATTCTTTTCAAGATGACGAATCGCCCTTCGGCGGATATATCCCTCCGCAAGTTGGCGCATCTCGATTGCAGACTGGACCCGTGTCATCACACCGACGCGTTCCAACGCATTCTGGAGGGCCAGCGCATTGAGTACCGTCGCCAACATCCCCATATAATCGGCCGAAGCACGCTCCATCCCAGCCGCACTCGCTGCGATCCCTCGAAAGATGTTCCCGCCTCCTATGACAATCGCAACCTGTACATCAAGCGCGACCACTGAGGCGATTTCCTTGGCAAGATTTTCAAGAATAGACGGCTGAATACCGTAGCCCTGCTCTCCAGCCAGCATCTCCCCACTGACTTTCAAAAGGAGACGCCGGTATTTAGCAGTGCTCATGCTTCGCCTAACTGATAGCGGGTAAAACGACGGATGTTCATATTCTCACCGATCTTGGCGACCTTTTGGGCGAGGAGGTCCTTGATGGTGACGGCCGGATCCTTGATGAATGACTGTTCTAATAGACAATTTTCCTGATAAAACTTCTCAAGTTTCCCTTCGACAATCTTCGGCCACGCAGCAGGAGGTTTCCCCATTTCTTTGGCCTGGCCCTCGTAAATCGTTTTCTCCTTCTCGGCCACGTCAGATGGCACATCTTCGCGTTTCACAAACGTAGGCTTCGCGGCGGCGACTTGAAGGGCCAAGTCGTTAACGAATGATTTGAATTCTTCGTTACGCGCCACAAAATCTGTTTCGCAATTGACCTCGATCAGAACTCCGATCTTTCCGCCCATGTGGATGTACGAGTGGATCAACCCTTGGTTGGTCTCCCGCCCGGCCTTTTTGGCCGCGGCGGCCAGCCCCTTTTGGCGCAAGTAATCGACGGCTTTCTCGACATCATTCCCGTTTTCGGTCAGAGCCTTCTGACAATCGAGAATTCCGGCTCCTGTTTTTTCACGAAGTTCCTTCACCAACTGACTGGATCCTGCCATGGTTCATTGTTCCTTCACGGTTACATTGATGATGAGCGTTTGACGGATCGATTCTCGAGTGAATTAGGAAACCGGAACGGTTTCAGCCCGCATGGCAGGTTTCTTTTCTCCGCTCGAAGGAGCTGACTGAAACTCTGCTTCCTCTCGCTGGGTTTTAAGATGCGCGCCTTCGATGCACGCATCAGCAATCTTGGACGTGATTAATTTGATCGATCGAATGGCGTCGTCATTCCCAGGAATCGGGTAGGCAATATTATCAGGGTCGCAGTTACTATCCAAGATGGCGATAACTGGGATATCGAGTCGCTTGGCCTCCTGTACGGCAATTTTTTCGACTCGTGTATCGAGCACAAAGACAGCGCCTGGGAGACTGCGCATGTTCTTGATGCCTGAGAGATATTTTTGGAGCTTCGCGATATCCTTCTGCATCAGAAGGACTTCTTTCTTTTTGAGACCGTGCTCGCTGGGATTGAGGAGTGTGGTCTCCATCTTCTTCATTTTATCGATACTACGTCGAATGGTCTGAAAATTGGTCAACATGCCACCCAGCCATCGCTGATTGACGAAATACATGTTGGCCCGTTTGGCTTCTTCTTCGAGGATTTCCGCCGCCTGCCGTTTGGTGCCGACGAACAACACAGAATCTCCCGCTGCGACAAGGTCCCGGACAAAGGCATAGGTATGTTCCATCCGCACGACGGTTTGTTGCAGATCGATGATATAAATGCCGTTTCGTTCACCGAATAAAAACTTTTTCATCTTTGGGTTCCAGCGGTTTGTCTGATGCCCAAAGTGAACTCCCGCCTCCAACAAATCCTTGATCGCTATCACCCCCATGCCTTCACCTCCCTTCGAGCTTGCAGAGCACCCATCAACTGGGTGAGGGAAACGCTTCCCTTATTCTCAAGCCACGCAGCGTATCGTACGCTGAACGTTATTTTATTAGTTTGTGCCGAGTCTCGCGCAGATGAGTCGGCCCCTCTCAAATACAGACCGGCGACGCTATCATAGTCCCGACGAGGTTTCAAGTTGCTTACCGCCTTTAAGCTAGGACCGATAGCTGGCATTAATACGGACATAGTCATAGGAAAGGTCCGTAGTCCACATATGTGCGCGGGCTGAGCCTTGTGCGAGACGGATCGCGACCGTAAACTCTTTCTGCTTGAAGACTTTGGCAATCTTCTTTTCCGTATCAAGTCCAGTGCCCACACCATGTTTCACCATCACAATGTCATCGAATCGCACCACGATCTTGTCGGGATTGATCGCAATTCCGGATCGCCCGATAGCCGCCATGACTCTGCCCCAATTGGCATCCTCTCCAAAGAGTGCGGTCTTGAAGAGGTTCGAGGTTGCCACAGTCGTAGCAATTGCTTTTGCCGCTGTCGGCGTTGCGGCCCCCTCGACGACGACTTTCACGACCTTCGTCACTCCCTCGCCATCGCGACAGATCATGAGGGCTAACGCTTCTGCGGCCTCGGTTAAGAGACGTTCAAAAACGCCGTAGCTATGCGTGCCCTGTCGAATCGTTCGATTCTTCGCAAGACCATTGGCAAGGCAGAGTACCGTGTCGTTTGTGCTGGTATCACCGTCGACGGTAATGCAGTTGAATGACCGATTCGTCGCAGATTTCAGCGCACGTTGAAGGGCCGCTGGAGCGATCGCCGCATCGGTTGTCAGGTAGGCGAGCATGGTCGCCATGTTTGGATGGATCATCCCTGAGCCTTTGGCCATCCCCCCGATGGTGACGAGGCAACCACCAATTTCAGCCTGCACTGCAATGGTTTTCGGCCGCAGGTCGGTGGTCAAAATCGCCTGGGCAGCGTGATCGCCTCCCTGCACACTGAGACCAGAAATCATCGTCGGCACGGCTCTGATGATGCGCTCAACCGGCAACGATCGACCGATTACGCCGGTTGATCCCACGAAGACATGTTCCACAGGAACACCTAACTGCCGTGCAACAGCCGTTGCCATGGCCTTGGCGTCTCTTACTCCTTGTTTCCCCGTGCAGGCGTTTGCATTCCCACTATTGACGATGATTGCTCGTCCACGATGAGATCGAAGATGACGTCGATCGAGGAGTACTGGTGCCGCCGCGACACAGTTTTTGGTAAATACCCCGGCGATCGGTCCGCTGACTTCAGATACACAAAGGGCCAAATCGAGCAACTTGGATTTCTTGATTCCGCAATGAACACCGGCGGCTTGAAACCCTAGTGGTGCAGTGATTCCTATACGTTTACGTCCCGCCATCATATCTCAAGTTGCGTTATGGTTGCGCGAAGGGATCATTGGGGTCATAGGGTTACGGATAACTGGCTGGGGCTGTCAGGCCCGTCTCTTCGGCAATCCCGAGCATAAGGTTCATCGCCTGAATGGCTTGCCCCGCAGCGCCTTTGACAAGATTGTCGACAGCCCCGACGGTCACAACCCATCCGGCTCGCGAATCTGCATACACACCAACATCGCAGTAATTGGTTCCTTTAATGTACCGTGGATTGGGGACCACATCCTCATACAACCGGACGAACCGCTCGCCTTTATAAAACTCTCGGTACAGATCTCGAAGATCCGACAACGGTATCGGTCGGACCAGTTTGCAGTAGGCCGTGCTCAAGATCCCCCGGTTCATTGGAACCAGATGAGGGGTAAACGTCACCGTCACTGCATCACGTTTCCCTATGAGTCCTGACAATTCCTGTTCGATTTCCGGCGTGTGACGATGTTGACCGATTTTATAGGGCTCCAACGACTCATGTGCTTCAGGGAAATGATAGGCAAGCGCCGGACTTCGTCCGGCTCCGGACACACCGGATTTTGCGTCGATGACGATGGTATCAGGCTGTACAAGCCCTCTGGCAAACAGTGGCGCCAACTGTAGGATGGCGGCCGTTGGATAACAGCCAGGTGAGGCCACCAAGCGTGACTGTGCAATCGCATTTCTGTGGAGTTCCGGTAGGCCATAGACGGCTTCTTGCAGGAGATGTGGATGATCGTGCGAGGTTTGGTACCACTTTTCATACGCAGCGACCTGCTTCAATCGATAGTCGGCGCTCAGGTCAACCACCGGTTTACCTGCTTTTACACAGACTGCGACAGGATCTTGAGATTTTGTATGGGGAAGCGCGAGAAAAACGGCATCGGCTCGCTCCACCAACGCGTCCGGCGCCAGAGCCTCGAAATGATGATCGATCATGCCCTTAAGGCTTGGAAAGACTGATGCGATCGGCTGCCCCGCTGATTTTTCTGAAGTCACCGCCGTGATCGTGAAGTAGGGGTGGGCAGCGGCAAGCCGTACCAGCTCTACTCCAGCGTATCCACTGGCCCCGGCAATCGCGATCCGAAACTTCTTGTTCATTCCTTCAATCCGTTTACAGTAATTCGGCACCACCTAATGGGCACAAAAAAGGGAAGGCCTGGAGCCTTCCCTTTCGAGTTTTTCGACTCCCTTAAACCTAGCGTTTGGAATATTGGAAGCGCTTACGGGCTCCCTTCTGTCCGTACTTCTTCCGTTCCTTGACTCGTGAATCTCGAGTCAGTAACCCTTCCTTTTTGAGTGGACCTCGTGTAGACGGCGTCATGCTCACGAGCGCGCGAGCAATCGCATGACGAAGCGCTCCGGCTTGTCCAGTTGGCCCGCCGCCATAGACCGTGGCACTGATCGAATACTTACCCATGACACCAGCCATTTCGAGCGGGAGTTGAATGATTTGCCGGAGCGTCAAACGTGGGAACGCCTGCTCCAGAGGCTTCTCGTTCACTGTGATTTCACCAGCCGTTCCGGTTACCCAGGCTCTGGCGATTGCGCACTTTCTCCGACCTGTTGCGTACTGTGTCACCACTGCCATGCGAGATCTCTCCTTCTGTTGAAAGCTGATGGACGGTTATAACGTAATTGGTGCCGGTCGTTGAGCCTGATGAGGATGGTTCGGGCCCGTGTAGACACGAAGCTTTCGCGCCATACCATTCCCAAGCGGAGTTTTCGGGAGCATCCCCTCGATCGCCTTGGTCAGGAGTTGTGTAGGGTCTTTCCTGAACAAATGCGCAGCGGTCGCTGTCTTCAACCCTCCTGGATATCCAGTATGCCGTCGGTACAGTTTGGTCTCCATCTTCGCACCGGTCAACCGAATCTTTTCTGCATTCACGATCACGACATGATCGCCCATATCGACATTTGGGGTGAACGTGGGGCGATGCTTTCCTCTGAGCACACTCGCTACTCGTGCCGCCAAACGACCTAACGTTTTCCCGTCGGCATCCACGAGATGCCAGGATTCCTGCACTTGAGCCGGCTTTTCAACATACGTCGTCATCATCATTTTCTCCACATCATCGATCACGCACTCCCGCGTGTCTTGAGGTTAGACTTCTTTGGTTTCCAACTTGGACAACCACGCATCCAAGTTTTGACCGCTCCGCCGTCTCCACACATCCTGCGTCACATAAATGGGCGCCTGACATCGGAGCGCCAACGCAATAGCATCGCTCGGCCTGGCATCAATAGTTCGGCCAACTCCCTTATTTTCAAGGAATACCGTGGCATAGTACGTACTACCCTTGACATCCGTCAAGACCACACGCTCCGTTTTGATTCCGAAGTGCTCACCAAAACTCTTCACTAGATCGTGGCTCATCGGGCGTGGTGTGATGGCGGCATCCACCGCACGTTTGATGGCTTCTCCTTCCGAAGCTCCGACCCAGACCATGAAATGCTCGGCCGCACCATCCGAACGAGTCAGCACGATAATCCGTGTATCGGTATTCGAATCCTCGACGACTCGATCAACCGTGAGTTGGATCAAAGACTCCTTTTCCTGTGATTCAGACATCTCCATCTAGGAATCCAATTTTCCAAAATCTTCAGGCTTCAGATTTTCCAGCCACTGATCGAGCTCCTCCGAGGTTTGCTTGCGAATCACAGATTCACTCGCAAAAATCGGAGCATGAGACCGGAGCGCAAGGGCAATGGCATCACTGGGGCGGGAGTCAACAGTGTATTCGGAATCCGCATAGGTCAGATGAATCTTAGAGTAATAGGTGTTCTCGTTGAGATCAGTGATGACGACGCTGATGACCTTGGCATCAAACGCGTCTAGATACGATTTCATGAAATCATGGGTCATGGGGCGGGGAGGAGCGACATTCTCCAGAGCCAAGCTGATCGAGCTCGCCTCAGATTTCCCGACCCAGATCGGTAACATCTCCGACTGCTCGTCGTCGCGCAGGATGACAATATACGCATTGTTGTAGGGGTCAAACATAAGCCCCTTCACCTGCATCTGAGTGATCATCAATCCTCTTAGGTTCTCATGCAGAACACATGACAAAACAAGGCAGAATACCACTTTAGGACACTCGAAGTCAACGAACCCCGCGACAAGAAAGGGGAAACTCGATCATTACGTCCCGGATCGATCTCGGAAGAAAACCGCCGGTCAGCTATTCGGTGGGCGGTAGTTCTCCGCAACTTTCGATGAATCGACCTGTTCCCCCAACTTCAGAAAGGCTTTCATTTGTTTTCGAACCAGCTCTCGTCCACTCTCATCACCGAGATTCACTTGGTATTCGTTGATGACCATCACGCGCATACCTTCCCACTTCTTCCAGCAATCTGCGCAGACCTTACTTTTCACCTCGGCCTCAAGCTTACCGAGAAAGAGGGGAGTTGTGATCGCTTCGCCGGTTTGACCACATGTCACACAAGAAACTTCGGCCATATCTAAGACACTCCTTTTTGCAATCAGATGTCAGGTTGGAAATTCTAAGCTTTTAAGTCCGAGGTATTCTAGCAGAAATGCTGTCATGAAGAAAAGATGAGAGGGTCACACGGGCCTACTGACAGCATCTGTAAGTCATCTCTGAGGGAACGATCAGGGCTACCGAGCCTTCACCAGGATTACACCTTGCTCGGTTCCAAGATCAGTAACATTCCAGTAAAGCCCTTCCTCCTTGAGGCCTTGTTTAGAGTATTGGAGGATCATTCCAATTCCATCTGATGAAGTGGCGCCTTTCCTCTTAGCTTCTTCCATGGCGAGCGAGCTATCGACAAACTCAAGGGGCACCTCAAGTGTGACGTCTGGCATGAGTGCTTGGTTCGGACCCACCTTACCTTCGCGTACGTGAACTTTGTAGCCTTTCTTTGAAGACTCTGAGAAGAAGATATAACTCCATCGTTTGGCACTTCCATTCGCGAACGCTTCAAGAGTGGTGACTTGGACAAGCTTGGCGTCTGCCTTCCAGCTCTGAGCGGACTTAATTGCCGCAGGCAACCACTCGCGCGCCGTGCCTGGATCTGCTAACGCAACTTGGGAAAGGATTACGGTCACTGAAAGAATCGAAACGATGAGTACAAAGATCTTGTTAAGTCGCATCCAATTCCTTCAGTGACAAATGGTTAGGCAAACGAGCCTCAGGTTCGGTCGGACCGTCATCAAGCTGTATTCAGGCCGACTCACCACTTCACATGCTAACGTCCCTTATGAATCTTTTCCAGAGGCTCAAATAAACAATAGGACTTGGCAACCTTTCAAAC
>JAHBWR010000046.1 GCA_019636875.1 Nitrospira sp. | reverse complement strand
TCGAGCGCACGTCCGCGGCGACCTTTGGCCGGAAGAATGAACAGCTGCTTAGCGTCAAGATTTTTCATTTCTTGTGGCGCCTCTGGCAGCGTCATCTCGTACTTCGGTTGACGTTGGTGATCCGCGATCTGAAGCTTGGGGTTGTAGACGCTGTTAAACTTCCACAGCATTTTGACGAAGTTGGTTTGCCCGCGCATGAGGTGTCCGGTTGCAATCTTGGCCGTCCCCTTGAGGGCCGCCCACCCGAGGTGCTTCTTATTCAGCACTTGCTGCGTCTTAACCAGCTCTTCGTAAAATTCAGGGAGCGGAAGTTTAGTCGGCAACACGGCGTGTTGGATGTCGAAAAGACGGTAATCTCGAGTCTGAAACTTCCTTGATTCAGTATGCCAGCTTTCAGTGCCCGGATAGGGTGTATTGACACTGATATTCACGATCTCCGGGATATCCAGACACCACTGCCGCACCACTTCGAACCGTTGGCGATCCCAATCCGGATCGGCAATCAGATTAATGGCGACGGTAATCCCGAGTGACCGGGCAAACTCCAGCGCCTCAAAGTTTCGACCAAGCGAGATGCGCTTGCGGTGCATCTTGAGGCCTTCTTCATCGATCGCTTCGACACCCAAGAACATGTATTGAAGACCGAGTTTCTTCCAGAACTGAAACACTTCCTTGTTCCGCAACAGCACATCGCCGCGCGTTTCCATGTAGTACTGCTTCTTGATCCCACGTCGCGCGACAGCTTCCCCGATCTCCATCCCCTGCTTAGCTTGAATGAAGGCGACATCGTCTACCAGAAAGATGCCTGGTTCTTGGACTTGTGCCAGTTCCTCCACAGCCTTTTCTGCGCTGACCGTCCGATAGCTGCGGCCATAAAACGTCCAGGCGCTGCAGAAGGAGCAATCCCACGGACACCCTCGCGCAAACTCGACCGAGGCACAAGGATCGAGCACCCCGATGAAATATTTGTGGCGGTTGCGGAGCAGATCGCGCGCAGGACGGACGTCGTCCAGGTTCTCAATAAATTGCGCCGGAGGTCCTTCCCCATCAAGCGTGACGACACCGGGAACCTTCGTGATGGATTTTCGGTCCTGCTCGACGGCATCCAAGAGCTTGGGAGCCGCCACTTCCCCTTCACCCTTGAGTACACAATCGATGGCCCCGTTGCCATGCTCCAAGAATTCTTTCGCCACGAATGATGCGCTATGTCCGCCGATGAACACGAAACTGTTCGGGAGCTCTTGCTTGGTCAGTTTAGCCAGATCGACAATCTCCGGGACATTCGCGAGGTAGTTGCATCCGAACGCCACCGCATCAGGCCTCCAGGAACGAATGAGTGCCTCATAGTCTTTCCAAGTATCTGCCTGTAAATCGATCAAACGGACCTCATGACCCGCTTGACGACAGGCCTGCGCCACCATCTCGAGTCCGAGCGGTTCGAGACGCAGATAGATCTTTGTATACATGAGCGGACCGGGATGGACTGCGAGGAACTTCATCGTCCCAAACCTCCTCGTCTATAGCACGCTGGGCGTAGGACCCTTGTGTTTCTGGATACGTGGACAGGCCGGCCCAGTTGAGTACTCGTGATGTAGTTGATCGATGTGGAGACGGATTCTGACAGAATGGAGCTTTCGGTGCAACCTTTAAGTACGCAAGACTAAAGATGATTCGTGCAAGCTCGGCTTAGATCATCTGGCTTTTCTTTGTCTCAGCGCTTACCATACGGCTATGTTGCCTCAGGAACGGACGGCGCGTCAGCGCATCATGGAACTCCTGACTGATACCCCAAGGACCACTGAACAATTGGCGCGGATGCTCGGGCTCCCAGCACGACAGGTGGAGGAACACTTGGTCCATGTGGTAAAAACGGTGGCGCGAGACCGTTCACGCCGGTTTAGGCGTGATCCCTCTGTCTGCTTAGAGTGTGGATTCATGTTTCGGGACCGCACCAGGTTGACGCGACCGAGTCGTTGTCCGCACTGTCGGCGGGAGGGGATTTCTTCACCGCGCTATTACATCGCCACAGAAGGATCTACCCATAACGATAGCGACAAGCCACGACGGAAAGAGGCCGAGAAAGGATCATCATGAGGACTGCACGACTCTTACTATGTGCCCTATGTTTGGTATTCGTGGGCTGCTCCGAACAGAAAGCGACGGAATTGTTCGAGACCGCAGCGTTCGAGGAAAACCAAGGGAATTTACCGCATGCAAAGCAGCTCTATGAAGAGCTGGTAAATCTGTACCCATCCACAAAAGTGGCTGAAATTGCCAAGGCCAGACTGGAAGACTTGAACAGCAGGAAAGAGCCATAACCCATTACACACTAAAATATTCTCCTTGTAATCCATATACTTACAGACAGCCTACCTTTGCTTCGCAGTCACCCTCCTTCGGTATGATGTCGAATCCTTTCTGTTCGACTAGGGTTGAACTGGGGATGCGATCCGAGACCAAATCATACAAACCAGGAGAGAGCCTGATGAAAACGTATGCTGTACGCAAGAAGCCACGAACTCCCGTTCAATGCCAGTTTTGCTACTTCGGCGACGGGACACTGACCAATGGGATCGTCTGGGACCTTTCAGATACGGGCTGGCGCGCCACAGGGCAGCGCCCTGTGCGCGTTGGGACTGAAACGACGGTCTATATCACGCTACAGAATGGCACCACGTCTTATAATGTTCTTATCGACGCCGCCATTGTACGTTGGGCCAATGGTCGTGAGGCAGGATGGGAGATCCTCAGAATGGACGAAGCAAACCGCACACGGCTATTGGATTTCGTGGAACACTTCAAGCCCCAGGAGCGTACCTCGGAGGCCATGGGGCGAACACATTGGTGAGACATCCCGAGATGCTGATAGTTACGACCGAGACGATGCCTCAGACCGTGATCGGGGAAACCACGGAAAAAATTCATTGGTTGTAGCCTGATAGGCCTTATACTCCTCATACCGGCTTGAACGGGCTTGTTCTTCTGTCCGTGGAATACCCGTCACATAGGCCAACGCAATCCACATCCCGATCGGTCCGACCCAAGTATAGATCCAGCCAGATGCTCCCAGCGTCATCACAACATAGGAGCACCAATGCAGCCATTCAAAAAAATAGTTCGGATGGCGTGAGTACTTCC
Source organism: Nitrospira sp. (assembly GCA_019636875.1). GTDB lineage: Bacteria > Nitrospirota > Nitrospiria > Nitrospirales > Nitrospiraceae > Nitrospira_D. The sequence continues at coordinate 21,172 of JAHBWR010000046.1, read as the reverse complement.
AGAGCCCTTCGCGGAGCACTCGACCCTGATTGCGCGGATCGGCCCGGAAGTGCGCAAGTTGCCGATCTGCCTTCGCTTCACCGGCAACGGCGATACCCCAGATCAGCAGTCCGAGCATCTCAACCAGCGACGACGGAAGCCGTGGATTCCACAGCACCACCAAAAACGGAAGGGAAAATGCTGCAACTGCGAAAGCTTGTACTTGGAAATATGCGAACATATTGACCTGTTCAGATGCTCCCCATTTTTTCCGAAGGCGCTTGTAGCGCGCATCCTCCTCTTTCCCGATGACACGATCGTAGAGAATGTAATGCCCTAAGCGACCGGCATAGAGCGTGACCAGCATGATCGTGAGGAAGATCCGCTCGGTGTTCACGGGCGCCTGCGTGGCATACCAGAGAACAGATCCAATGAGCCCCGCACACCATCCCACGTCCCCGACTGCAGCGTTTTGGATACGCCGTTGCACCACCCACAGCCCCCCCATCACCACCGCCATGACCAAATACGCGGTCATGACAAGGGGCAACGGATCGGATTCGATCATCCCGCTTTCTGATCCCATTATTCCTCTCGCTTCACAATTCGTACATCAATGCTTAAGAGACACCAGGCTCAAAGTCCCACAAATCGGTTCCCGTATGCGTACGGCTGGTCACCCAGGACTTGAAGCCTGGAAGCTGAAACGACAACAAGCGCTGAAGTTTATCGCAGTTCAAGGAAAGATCCGCCGGGCGCGAGGCACCCTGGTGGTCTCGTGATGAGCCTTGAATGAGGCGCCCCCTCAGCTCCGGATACCAGGGGAGCAGCGCCTGACCGATCTCCCAACGCGACAGCCGTTCACACCCTCCCAAGTGATACAAACCGGGTTGATACCTGTCGAGCAACTCCCAAATGGCCCGGACAATAGCACCTGCCGGCAACGGACAGCGGAATTCATCGTCATAGAGAGTGATATTCCCACCATTCCGAACCGCACGACACATGTCCTCAACGAAACTTCGATTCCCGTGCTCTGACGTACCTGCCGTCAGGACGATCCTGACCGCCGTGTGGCGGGGATTCTGCAGGACATATTGTTCAGCTTCAAGCTTATTCTTTCCGTAGATGTTGATTGGATCCGCAGGGTCCGGCTCCCGGTACCAGCTTCCCGCGCCGTCGAAGACCTCCCCACTCGATAGAAAAATAAAGGGAATATCCTTGGAGAGGCGGGCCAGATGTGCCGTCGCCTCGACGTTAATACCTCGAGCGAGCTCAGGGTGTTGCTCACAATCCTTGGTCCGGCTCATGGCGGCACAATGGATTACAGCATCAGGCTTGATGGCCCGCCACACGCGCTCGGCGGCGCTGGAATCGGTGAGATCAAGATCAGAACGGCTGAGGCCATGCACTTCCCAACCAGATGCCCATCGAGACGCATTCCTGACGAAGTATTGCCCGATGAGCCCAGCTGCTCCGGTGATAATCGCACGCGTTGCCATGGGGACGGCCTATTGACGTGTGAGCTTGCGGTACCGAATTCTGTGGGGCTGATCGGCCTCTTTGCCCAGCCGTTTCTTGCGGTCGGCTTCGTACTCGCTATAGTTCCCTTCGAACCAGACCACTTTGCTATCGCCTTCAAAGGCCAGTATGTGGGTGGCGATCCGGTCCAAGAACCAGCGATCGTGGCTACTGATGACTGCACAACCCGCGAAATTTTCCAACCCTTCTTCCAGCGCCCGCAACGTGTTGACATCGAGATCGTTCGTCGGCTCGTCGAGGATGATCAGATTCGCTCCCTCCTTCAACATGCGTGCGAGATGCACACGATTGCGCTCGCCGCCAGAAAGATCTTTGACCTTCTTCTGTTGGTCCGTTCCGGCAAAATTGAAGCGGGCACAATACCCTCGGGCATTCACTTCTGCCTTGCCTAGCTTAATGGTCTCTTGTCCGTCCGAGATGACTTCATACACGCTTTTGTTGCCGTCCAAACTGCGATCCTGATCGACATACCCAAGCTTGACCGTCTCACCGACCTTGATCGACCCGGCATCCGGCTTTTCCTTGCCGATGATCAGCTTGAACATGGTGGTCTTACCGGCGCCGTTCGGCCCGATCACACCGACGATCCCGCCCTTCGGCAGGTGAAAGTTCACATTCTCATACAACACGTTCTCACCAAACGCTTTACTAATCCCGTTGGCCTCAACCACCACATCGCCAAGCCGCGGCCCAGGGGGAATGTAGATCTCCAAATCCGCCGCCACTTGGTCCTGCTTCTGATTGACCAACTCTTCGTAACGATTCAATCGCGCTTTGCCCTTGGACTGCCGCGCCTTCGGAGACATGCGAATCCATTCCAACTCATGTTCCAACGTCTTCTGCCGCTTGGACTCCGCCTTCTCCTCTTTCTCTAACCGGTCCTTCTTCTGCTCCAACCAGGAACTGTAGTTGCCTTGGAAGGGAATTCCATGGCCTCGGTCCAGTTCCAAAATCCAGCCGGCCACGTTGTCTAGAAAGTATCGATCGTGGGTGACGGCGATGACCGTGCCCTTGTATTGCTGCAAATGCTGCTCAAGCCATTGGACCGATTCGGCATCGAGATGGTTCGTCGGCTCATCGAGCAAGAGAATGTCGGGTTCTTGGATCATCAGGCGGCACAGCGCCACCCGCCGCTTTTCTCCGCCGGACAGGGTTCCCACCTTCTGATCGGCGGGTGGACAACGCAACGCATCCATCGCGATATCGAGCTGGTTCTCCAACTCCCAGCCATTGGCTGCTTCGATCTTCTCTTGCAGCTGTGCCTGCTTGTCGAGCAGCTTCTCCATCGTGTCTGGGTCGGCTGAGCCAATCTGGTTGCTCACATCCTCGTATTCCCTGAGCAGGGCTACGAGTTCGGTCTTGCCCTCCTCAACCACTTCCTTCACGGTTTTGTTTGGGTCAAGCTGCGGTTCCTGTTCAAGCAGACCGACGCTGTAGCCCTTGGATCGTGTAATCTCGCCGGTGTAATTGGGATCGACACCCGCGATGATCTTCAGCAACGAACTCTTCCCCGAACCATTCAACCCCAGCACGCCGATCTTCGCGCCGTAGTAAAAGCCAAGGTAGATTTCCCGCAACACCTGCCGCTTCGGCGGATAGACCTTCCCCACATTGACGAGTGAAAAAATAACCTGTTTATCGTTCGTGGCCATGAGCTCTTCCGCCCTCCCTGCTTGGTCTTTTACATGTACCGGATAAGAGCGCACCATACCAGACAACCTTTTTGATCACAACAGACTCTGCCAGCACAGAACTCCATTCAGCTGCGCGCACGAGGTGAGCCAGCCAAGTGGATTACTGAACCGTGGATGAAGAAGATTGTGGAAGTTGGTAGCCGGCAAGCCTATTCGGCGAGCCTATCGACAAAAGCACGTGCCGTGAGCACTTTGATTCCGTGGTACTCCCCCAACCGCAACAGATGCTTGTCTCCAGAGACGACACATTGCGCTCCGCCGATCATCGCGGTCTCAATGAACTTGTCGTCCTCAGGATCGTCATCGACCACTCGTAGCGTTCCAGGAATATCTACCAAACTGCAGGATTCTCGGATAATGGTGATAGTGTCGTCTACTGCCTCTTTTGCCATCATGAATTTCTTGCTCAAAACATCGCGGAGTTCTTCCAGGATGGGAGGCGAGAGGATCAGTTCGGCGAATCCCGAACGAACAGCGAGAAGACATCGGTACGGCGTCCCTCTCCACAGCAGAGCCGACACGAGGATGTTCGTGTCAAAGACGACCTTCACGTGATGGGCTCATGGAGAATCTCGTCGATCAAGGCTTCTCGCTGTTCTTCCGTGAGTTTCGAGAAGTCAACTCCGCGCGATTGACAGATGGACTCCAGCTTAGACCGGTTTCGTTCCACTACAAGGTCCAACTGCACTAAACCACCGATCAACTTCTGCAGTGCCGCCCGTCTCCCCGCTGGTGACAACTGGTCCAAGCAACGTAAAATCTGTTCGTCATTCACTTCGATGGTTGGCATGACAACCTCCCGCTTAGCCGTCCGCTCACCGACACGCCGCAAGAAAGCATTTTATGCAGTATTCTGGCACGTGTCGAGCGAGATTCCCAATGTGATCAGGATAGCAGGCCGCTCGGAGAAAGCCATTCACCCAATTCCCGAGTCACCCTACCGCCTTGAGCGGCAATCCCCTTTGCGGTATCGTACCCTCCCGTTTCCTACGTAGGAGGCTATCGTCGGATGCCTACCGTCTTTCTCAGCTACGCACACGCTGATCTCCCGCTCATCGAGCAGCTTGAGGCCCGCCTTCAAGCTTCCTCTCCAGAGATTGCCATCTGGCGCGATCAAGAGAAGATCTATGGCGGGCAGAAATGGCCGAAGGTCTTGGGCGAGGCGATTGCCGATCAAGATGTGTTTCTCCTCGCCTAGTCGAAGAATTCAAAAGCCTCACACTTCGTGGAATTCGAGTGGTGCACGGCCATCGCGCTCAAGAAAACGATCGTGCCGTGCCTGCTCGACGAGACACCGCTGGCCCTATCGCTCAGGACATTTCATGGGCATCGGCTTAATGATGCCACTGGACTCATCACCTCCCTACTAGCCGCACCGCTTGGCCATACAGAAAGACGAGAGTCGGTCATCCGCAAGCTGAGCGATATTACCGTGACAGAAGAAACAGCCGTGCTCGCCCAGGCCAAGACGGTGTTTGCACAGCAGCACTGGACTGTGCAGGGAAATGTCTACCAGGCCGCGGGCGATATTCACATTCACCATGAGTCATCCACATTGAACGCACCAGGGAAGGCCAAACCGCTTGTTGAGAAGTGGCAGACTTGGGTGGCACTCATTGTTGGACTGCTCACTGCCGTCACCTTGGCTATCAAGCTCCCGAAAGAGCTTGCGTCCACTACTGGAACCTCAGGAACAACGTCCATCCCGAAACCAAATAACCCTGCACAACCAACGCCCCACCTCTTGATCGGCACGATTCGGGACGAAGCGAGCGATCCACTTCCCGAGGTCCAGGTGTCACTCCCACGATTCAATCTCACAAAAACCACGGATTCATTGGGCCAGTTTCAGTTCGAAGTGTCGGCATCAGAGCAGGAAACGGTCGCACTACTGGCGCAGAAACCTGGATATCAAACCTACGAGGCAGATGTTACTTTGGGAAATACCGCGCTCGGTTTCACTATGAGGAAGAAGCCATGACGCGTCGATTATTCCTCGCAAACCTATTTTTGTGGCTGATCCTTCCCACGGCAACCTTCGCAAAGGACCGTTTCCTTCAAGGGCGTGTACTCCTGGTGGGCGAGCATGATGAGCTCAAGCCTCTTGCCGGTCAGGATGTGGTCCTCATTGAATCTGGCGATTCCGCACGGACCAAAGAAGGCGGCCGGTTCAGGCTGTTCCTCAAAGACATCTTCAAGTCCGGAACAAGAGTCACCTTGTCCGTGAAGAAGAAGGACTGGCGCATTCAGTATCCATTGGATGGAGAAGCAAGAGTACCCGACGATCTCGACAAAGAACTAGTGGATATCCGCTTGCTGCCGGTCGGGTCCAAGAAATTCTGGTCCGCTGATCGTATTGAAAAATTCATCCGCGACACCGCAGAGAAATCTAAGGAACAAGTCCGCCTCGAGGGCAAACCGCAAGAGATAGATTTCAGCCGCTACATCAAGGATTGGGCGGGCCAGTACGGATTCAGCGTCCAACAGGCCAAGGCCGAAATCGACAAATGGGTGGCGGAATCCGAGAAGAAAAACGATCTCTACCAGCTTGGACTGGCCGCCTATGCCAAGAAGAATTTTGGTCAGGCGGGAAAGCTGTTCGAGGAATCAGCTGGAGGCAAGATCGTCCTGGCAGAGGCGGCGACGACGAGAGCTAAACGCCTCACCGAGGAAGCCGTGCGCGATTACAGGCTGGCGGGTAATGCCTACTATGCAAACTACAACTTTAAAAAGGCTCTGACGGCCTATGAAGCGGGGCTTAGCTATGCTAGTAAGAATGACGTACCAGCTCTATGGGCAACTCTGCAGTGGTTTATTGGTTTGACGAACTGGGAGATCGGCATTCGAACAAAAGGCTCTGCCATTAAGCAACACTTGGATGGGGCGGTCAAGAATTACGAAGAGGCACTTTCAGTCTTCAAAAAAACCAACTTCCCTGAGAACTGGGCAGCAATCCAGAACAATATTGGTCTGGTGCTACGTGATCAGTCCACCCGCACTGGCGGGGAAACCAGTATCCGCCTACTCACTGAAGCCGTGACCGCCTACCGTGAGGCTTTGAAGGTTTATACGAAAAATCATTTCCCCCAGCAATGGGCCACCGCACAGAAGAATCTAAGTATCGTACTGCTAGACCAAGCTGACCTTGCCAAGGGCAAGGATAGCGTGAGGCTTCTCGCCCAAGCCGTTGATTCCAATCAAGCCGCCTTGACGGTTTTGACAAGACAATTACACCCCCAACAGTGGGCTATGACTCAAGGTAGTCTTGCCATTGCGCTGCAAAAACAGGGCTCTCGTGATGAGAGCGAGGCTGGCGCCTTACTTCTTGCTCAATCCGTTGACGCTTACCGGAATGCCTTGATTGTCTTTACTAAAGAAGCTTTCCCACAAGATTGGGCTAAATCCCATAACAACCTCGGCATTGCATTATCAATTCAAGGCGCTCGCACGGATGGTAGGCCGGGTATCCGACTTCTGGCTCAAGCTATCGACGCTTTTCGTGCTGCCTTGACAGTCTACACAGAAGACTCTCTCCCACAACTCTAGGCGACAACTCAGAATAATCTCGGTGTCGTGCTCAAGGACCAGGGCACTCGTACCGAAGGTGAGGCTGGAGTCACACTCCTCGCCGAGGCCGTGAAGGCCTATCGTGCCTCGCTAACGGTCTACACTAAAGAGCAGCTCCCGCAATACTGGGCCATTACCCAAAACAACCTCGGCAATGCGCTGAACGAGCAAAGCGTTCGAACCGGTGGTAAAGAAGGCAAGGAACTGATGCGCCAAGCCATCAACGCTTATGGGTTAGCTTTAGAAGTACGGGCAATAGATGCCTTCCCTGTTCAGTGGGATGAGACAATGAACAGTCTCAGGATCGCGAAGAAAGCACTCGAAGAAATGAAGTGATGTTATTGGCGTTGCCCTCTTGTTAAGAGCTACCGGAACGGAATGGTTCAGAACCGATTCGCTTCGACCACCGCAGTTCCGATTCGTCCATGATTTCTTCCATGCCGATGGAGCTGGGAAAAGGGAAGCACTCAACTGGAATCCTACAGCTGTAGATTACCCTCCATACCTTCTTCATGAATCCTGATGGTGTCTCGTCTCAGAGAGTGATGTGCTCATCAGAAAGCGATTCTTCTATTTCTAATTTTCAGTCTATAATCATCTCCTCCCCCCCCCCACCTATGCCCAGGAGATGTGATGCCCCAAACCCTCTCAGTCCAATGCTGCATCGCCGGTGGAGGGCCGGCCGGGATGATGTTGGGCCTGTTGTTGGCCCGAGCCGGTGTCTCGGTGGTCGTTCTCGAGAAGCACGCCGATTTTCTGCGGGATTTTCGTGGCGACACGTTGCACCCCTCAACCTTGGAGATCATGCACGAACTGGGGGTGCTCGATCGATTCCTTCACTTGCCCCACCAGAAGGTCTCGCGGATCAACGCGCGATTCGGCGATCTGGAATTCACGGTTGCGGATTTTTCGCATCTACCGACTCAATGCCGCTACGTCGCCTTTCTGCCGCAGTGGGACTTTCTCAACTTTCTCGTCGAAGAAGGAAGCCGGTATCCCACCTTTCAGGTGCGCATGAGTGTGGAGGTCACAGACTTGATCGAAGATGAAGGCTCGGTCGTCGGGCTTCGTGCCAAAACACCAAATGGGCCGCTAGAAGTTCGGGCTGCACTCGTTGTAGGAGCCGATGGACGCCACTCGATTGTCCGGAAGAAAGCTGGGCTGTCTGTCGAGGAATTTGGTGCACCGATGGATGTGCTCTGGTTCCGATTGTCCCGCGGGACTGACGACCCGATCGATCCTATGGGCCGTTTCGATGCCGGTCGGATCTTCATCATGTTGAACCGGGGTGGCTACTGGCAGTGCGGCTTCGTCATCGCCAAAGGATCGCTCGCCGAGGTTCGCGCCCAAGGCCTGCCGCTGTTCCGCGAGAGGGTCGCGAGACTGGCGCCGTTTGCGGCCGACCGCGTCCACGAACTGCAAGAGTGGGAACCGATCAAACTACTGACCGTGCAAGTCGATCGGTTGCGTCAGTGGTATAAACCGGGCCTGCTCTGCATCGGGGACGCAGCCCACGCGATGTCGCCGGTCGGGGGAGTTGGCATCAACCTGGCGATTCAGGACGCGGTGGCAACGGCGAATCTGCTATGGCAGCCGCTGCGCGAGGGGCGCACAAGCAAAGCGGATCTGGCCAAGGTGCAAGCCCGCCGAGCTTGGCCGACCGAGGTGACGCAACGAGTCCAGCTCGCGATCCAAAACCGCGTCATCAGCCGAGTGCTGGATAGCAAGAGTCCGCTGACACCTCCCTCTGCCCTTCGGCTACTTGCACGCTTTCCGTTTCTTCGCCGTCTCCCTGCCAGAATGATCGGACTTGGAGTCCGACCCGAGCATGTGCAGACACCAGTCCTCTGAATCAGCAAACGGTGTTGTGATTCATGAGCCACGCTCGGCATCTTTCCTCGTTTCCTAGGTTCATACCTAACGTTCTGCGCCTGTTGGATTCATTGACAACATCACTAAGGCGTTGGTATCTTCTCCAACGTGAAGGCCGTTGTGCTTGTTCGCTCGAGGATCATCTACTCTGCGACGGCATTCGCCGAGTTGGTGCTGTGGCAGCTTCCTAAGCCGTTGGCAGGATGCACTCATCGATTTAAATACCGGCTCGCCTACGTTGTGCGTGAGACCTGCGTACTTCGGTACGATAACGAGGCCGGCAAGGGTGATCATCGCCACTACGGTGGAAAGGAACGTTCCTATGTCTTTTCAGATCCGGATACACTGATAGCCGACTTTCAGACCGATATCGCGAGGTGGAACCATGAAAACCGTGATACTTGACGTACGCTCCCCGTCCGATGCCATGACCGACCTTTCACATGCGTGGAAGTCCCGTAAGGCACAGCGGTCTGCCCGCATCAGCTTTGCCTCTCCCGAGCTGCTGTGGCAGGTACTCACGGCTAAACGCTGGGAATTGCTCAAGGCACTGTGTGGAGCTGGGCCGGTGTCAATTCGTGAGGCAGCTCGTCGAGTGCACCGCGATGTGAAAGCCGTCCATAGTGATGTCACCGCCCTGCTCTCAGCCGGTCTGCTCGTCCGTGCAGAAGGCGGTGGTATCGAATTTCCGTTTGAAGCAGTGAAGGTTGAGTTTGTACTGCAAGCGGCGTGACACCGTACTCGGAGTATCGCTAGATTCCCAGCTCCTCCGACAGCCGCACTTCGGATTCGTCAACAATCTCCTCCAGACAGGTAAAGCAGGGGAAGGGGAAACGATCCACGGGGATCGCGCAGACTTCGCCGACCGGCGATTCTTCCAGCGCCGGGCCGCCGCATTCCTTGTGAATCAACACCAGCATCAGGTCTCCCTCATCACCAGTCTGCGAAATAGTTCAAGGTGTTCCGGACTGCTCAGCCGATGATCGCCTTGGATCAGCCGTAGATCAAGCGGATAGGACGGGAACCGTCGCAACAGTTCATTAGCGAATTGCTTGCTACCTTCCGGTGGAATCACACCATCGTCTTGGCCATGCAGAATCGTCGTCTTCACCTGACGGACGATGTCGAAAGTCTTTGTCCAATACTGCTCGCTCTCTTCCACCCATTTCCACGACAACAGCCAATCCTTGTGCAACGGATCATCGTCCCAGGGCATCCATCCGGCGGTGTGCCAATCGTGGAGTCGATCTTTGGATATGGTCTTGGCTCGTTCGCCCATCATGTTGAACGCCGGCGCGACCAGGATGAGCTCTTCTACAGTTGAGTACTCTTGCGCCACCAGCCAAGCGATCCAACTACCGAGGGAATTGCCGACAATCGTAATAGGCGGGCCAGACTTTATGGTATCTATGACCAGGTGTGCATCGGCAATCCAATCGGAGAGGGTATAGTCCGTGAATTCTCCTTCCGAAACGCCGAACCCACGCACATCATAACAACAGAACCCCCACCCCTTCTCCTGAGACCATTGCGCAAGCGCCGTGCTCTTGTTGCCCCAGCGCTTGGACAAAAACCCGGTGATGAAGAGGAGTTGCCGCTGTGTTCCCTCGGCACGATCCCCTCTGATGCGTTTACCGTCTGCGCCGGTAAGCTCGAATGGTTGCGCCTTCATACGCCAAATCTCTTCGTCACAAACCCACTCAGTCCCCGAAGGACCGCTTGCGGAATCTCATGCCCTCCTCGAAAACTGTGCCACTCCACAGCAAGGCCCGATTGATTCAGCGCATCTCGCAGACGTTCTGCGCCGATGTGCGGAAGGATGTCATCTTGCATGCCGTGGCTTTGAAAAACCGACAGCCCTTTACGCTTCGGCATGAATGGGACCCAGACTTCTTTGGCTAGGAGGTTCCCAGAGAGCTGAACCAATCCAGAGAACGGATAGTCGGTATGGAGCACCGCGTCGCAGGTGAGCATCGCGCCCTGTGAAAACCCACCGATAACCGTCTTCTCATAGTTGATCGGAAGTTGTCGTGGGAGTTCCTTGAGAAATGTAAGCATGCGCTCACGCGCTAAGGACAGGCCCTGCGGAATTTCGATCGACAGATCACGAATACGGCCGGCTTCGCGATCGGCTTGAATGCGCGCAAAGTCGATGATCCACCAAGCACGAGAATCGCCGAACCCCATATTGAGCGAGAGCGGCGCTTCGGGGAAGAGCCATCTGGTTCCTCGAGGGACATCGATCACCTCGGAGAGCGGCACCAGATCGTCGCCCGGCGCGCCAAATCCATGAAGCAGCATGACGACGGGACCATCACCGCTCCCATGGCCGTCCGAACCACCAACGAGCCTGACTTTTAGCCCACCAAGTACGAGTTCCTTCATGGTCTGTCGCTCGCCCTCACGATGAACAGCTCACCGCCAGATGCTTGCCCCAGTTCGGTGGAGGAAGGGCGTAGGCCTCCATCCCAGGCTGGTCGGTGAAGGGATTCCGCAATAACGTGAAGAGCCGGTCGATTTCGGAGAAATCGTTCTGCTGCGCCTTCTCAATCGCCGTTTGAGCCAGATAATTTCGTAGCACGTACTTCGGGTTCACACGATCCATACGTATCTGCCGTTCGCGGTCATCGCTTTCCTCAATCCTGAGCCGATCTCGATAGCGCGTAGCCCATTGGTCGAACCGATCTCTGTCGAGAAAGTGATCGCGGAGTTTCCCGTTCGAAGCCCCTTCGACTGACGAAAAGGCACTCAGTTCTCGAAACACGATCGTATAATCGGCCTGGCTGTCTTGGAGCAAGGCGAGGAAGTCACGAATGAGTTCGTCGTCCTCCGGTTTCTCCGCCACAAGCCCAAGTTTATCCCGCATCCGTCGCAAATATTCCTGTTCAAACCGTGGGGTATAGGCATCGAGGCCGGCCTTCAGCGCCTCCTTTTCTGCCAAGGGCAACAGCGCTTGAGCCAGACAACTCAGATTCCAAAGCCCGATGTAGGGTTGCTGGTCAAAGGCATAACGGCCGTTGTGGTCAGAATGGTTGCAGATGAAACCCGCATCGTAGTCATCCATGAACCCATAGGGTCCATAGTCCAGCGTCAGCCCAAGGATCGACATGTTGTCGGTATTCATGACCCCATGTGCCCAGCCGACCGCCTGCCACTGAGCGATCAACGTGGCTGTGCGCTCGACGGCTTCGGTAAAGAACCGGGCATACTGCTCGTCGGTACCGCGGAGATGGGGGAAATGTTGCGCGATCACGTAGTCGGCCAGGATTTTCAAGTTCTCGTGCTGTTTCCGATAGTAGAAAACTTCAAACGATCCAAAGCGAACATGCGACGGCGCCATGCGGACCAGCATCGCACCGGTTTCTATTTGCTCCCGGTACACCTTCTCATCGCTCCCGACCAGACAAAGTGCCTGTGTGGTCGGAATCCCGAGCCCCTGCATTGCAGCGCAACAGAGATATTCCCGAATCGTCGACCGCAGGACAGCGCGTCCGTCTCCATCTCGCGAGAAGGGAGTCAGCCCTGCTCCCTTCAGATGCAGATCCCATCGTTCACCCCGTCCATTCGTGGCTTCGCCCAATAAGATTGCGCGGCCATCGCCCAGCTGTGGGACATAGACGCCGAATTGATGGCCGGAATAGAGCATGGCCAGCGGTTCCATCCCGGGTGCGAGCGCACTCCCCCCGAAGAGGTGTGCAAACTCTGGCCTGGTGCATTGCCCCAGATCAAGATCAAGTAACTCGGCGGCTACCGAATTGGCATGGATCAAATAGGGTGGATTCCCAAACGGCGTGGGATTCAGTTTTGCATAAAATGTCTGGGGAAGACGAGCATAGGTATTGTCGAAGGTCAGCATTTCCAAGGTTCGTCGAGTCATGATTCTGTGTACCATGACGCCCTCGGATTTCTCCACTTGCTCGTCTGTATTGCTAATAGGTGCTTTCTAATCAAGGATAATCTCGTGTCAAGCTGCCTGAAATTCTTCTCAATAGTTAGACTTGACAGCAGGATACCCGAACAGTTGTACTACGGCGATTTGACTCTATGGCTTCCTACCGCATTATAATGGCGGCGCTCAGGGCAGACGAAGAGGGTAGGTTCATCCAGCAGCGTAAACGATCCATCACCCTGTAACCATAGCGAGTAACCCTATGACGACAGCGTGACTGTCATCACAACAGCCATGATTATTCGGATTAAAAAGGGACTGAATTTACCGATCAGCGGAAAACCGGAGCAGCGTGTCTCTGTCGCGAAACCTGTCCGCCACGTCGGCGTGTTCGGCGTGGATCATGTCGATCTCAAACCAGCCATGCTGGTCGCCGAAGGGGACAAGGTGAAGCTCGGCCAAGCGCTGTTCGAGCACAAGAAGTTACCCGGCGTACGCATCACGGCTCCTGGTGCCGGAATGGTCAAAGCGATCCATCGTGGAGCGCAACGCCTGCTCCAGTCCGTCGTGATCAGGCTTGACGAAACCGAAGCCGAGGAAACGTTTGCAGCCTACTCTGCCGACCAACTGACCAGCTTGACCGAAACCCAAGTGGTGGATAATCTTGTGGCCTCGGGTCTGTGGGTCGCCTTACGCACGCGGCCCTATAGCAAGATCCCCGACCCAACCACTCGCCCGGCCGCTATCTTCGTGACGGCGATAGATAGCAATCCGCTGGCGGCGGATCCTATTCCAATTATTACAGCGGAGGCTGAGTCGTTCGTCCATGGCCTAACGGTGCTGTCGCGCCTTGGCACCATGCCGCTGTGGGTGTGCACGTCACCCGGAGCTGACCTGCCGTTGCCCCAAGGGTTGGACCAAGTGCGCCAAGCCAGTTTCGAAGGCCCCCACCCCGCCGGTCTACCGGGGACCCACATTCATTTTCTCGAACCGGTCGACGCCGGTAAGGTCGTCTGGCACCTGAACTACCAAGAGGTGATCGCGATCGGCAAGCTATTTACCAGCGGCCGGTTATGGACCAGGCGCATCGTCGCACTCGGCGGGCCACAAGTCACACAGCCACGCCTGTTGCAGACGAGGCTCGGCGCCTGTACCGAGGAGTTGATCGACGATGAACTTCAAGCCGGCGAGAGCCGCGTAATTTCCGGCTCGATCCTGTCGGGACGCCATGCAGCGGCCTGGTCATCCTATCTGGGACGCCATCACCTTCAGATATCCGTGATTCCGGAAGGCGTGGAACGAACGTTCATGGGCTGGTTTGCACCGGGGCGGAGGATGTTCTCCCAGAGCAACGTCATGCTATCGAGTCTCTTCCGTTACCGCAAGGAGGAGTTTGGGTTGAACACCGGGCTGAATGGAAGTTTGCGCGCGATGGTGCCATTCGGCAACTTCGAGGATGTCATGCCTCTGGACATCCTCCCCACTCAGCTCCTGCGCTACCTGATGGTGGGCGACACCGACATGGCGCAAAAGCTAGGCTGCATGGAATTGGACGAGGAAGACCTCGCATTATGCTCGTTCGTGTGCGTAGGCAAGAACGACTACGGCCCGGTGCTGCGAAGCGTACTGAGCCAGATTGAGAGAGAAGGCTAAAAGGCAGGCATGAAACGCTATCTTGATCGTCTCAGACCTCTGTTTGCCAAGGGCGGCCGGTATGAAAAGTACTACCCCATCTTCGAGATGGTCGATGTATTTCTGTATTCAACTCCCGAAACCACGCACAACGCGCCGCATGTGCGAGATGGAATCGACCTCAAACGGTTGATGATGTATGTGGTGGTGGCGCTGATTCCCTGCATCCTCTGGAGCTGGTTCAACACCGGCTATCAGGCCAATCTGGCACTCGCAACGATGGGCGTGGCCAAGACAGGCTGGCGGTATGACCTATTGGCAGCCCTCAATATCGGTTTTGATGCCGGCAGCATTCTGGATAATACGGTCCATGGGTTCTTGTATTTTCTGCCGATCTATCTGACGACCTTACTCGTCGGTGGTGTATGGGAAGTGGTCTTTTCGACGGTGCGTCGGAAAGAGATCAATGAAGGGTTTCTGGTCACCTCCATGCTCTTCACGCTGACACTGCCACCCGATATGCCGCTCTGGATGGTCGCTATCGGGATTAGCTTCGGCGTGGTGTTCGGCAAAGAAATCTTCGGCGGAACCGGCAAGAATTTTCTTAACCCTGCCCTGACCGCACGGGCGTTTCTGTTTTTCGCCTATCCTGCTGAAATGTCGGGCGACCGGGTGTGGGTGGCGGTGGATGGCTATTCCGGCGCGACCGCGCTCAGTCTTGGGAAAGTCGGTGGTGTCGAGGCGATCACCGGCGGGGGGGTGACCTGGTGGAATGCCTTTATCGGCCTCATGCCGGGCTCCATGGGGGAAACCTCCACCCTTGCCTGCCTGCTTGGCGCGACGTTCCTGATCTATACTCGAGTAGGTTCCTGGCGCATTATCCTTGGGGGTTTTCTGGGAATGGTCGGGGCCTCACTCCTGTTCAATGTGGTCGGCAGCGACACTAATCCCATGGTGGCGATGCCCTGGCATTGGCATCTGGTTCTGGGTGGGTTTGCCTTCGGCATGGTCTTCATGGCCACTGATCCGGTTTCAGCTGCCATGACAAGTGCCGGACGATGGGTTTTCGGCATTCTGATCGGGGCCATGACTGTGCTGATCCGCGTGGCGAACCCCGCATTTCCTGAAGGCGTGATGCTCACAATCTTGTTTGCGAATGTGTTCGCGCCCCTGATCGATTATGCGGTCATTCAGCTCAACATCCGACGGAGGGTACGCCGCCATGTCCGCGCCTGAACCAGATTCCGCTGTACCCGCTTCGTCAGGTGAAAGTGCGAGCAGGACGCTGCTGGTAACCTTTGTGGTCTGTCTGGTCTGTTCAGTAGTGGTGGCAGGCGCGGCGGTGCTCCTTCGACCGATTCAGGAGTCGAATCAGAAGGCTGACCTCATAGGGAATGTGATTGCGGTCTCCGGCCTCCTCAAAGAGGGCCTGACGGAAGAACAAGCCCTCAAACGGATTGATGCGCGCATGATCGAACTGGCAACCGGCGATGAAGTGGAGGGGATCGATCCTAATACGTTTAATATCGTCAAGGCCGGAAAGGACCCTGAGATATCCACTACACTCACCCGCCAAGAGGATGTGGCACAAATCAGGCGTGAACCGCGCTATCTGCCGGTCTATCGAATTGTCGGGGACAACGGCGACTTGAAGAGACTCATTCTGCCGGTGTACGGCTATGGACTCTGGTCCACGATGTACGGGTTTCTTGCGTTCGAGGCAGATCTGCGCACGGTGCAGGGCCTCCGCTTCTATCAGCATGCCGAGACCCCGGGCCTGGGAGGAGAGGTCGACAATCCTAAGTGGCGGGCACAATGGACGGGCAAAGTCCTGTTTGACGATCACTGGAAGGTGCAGGTGGAGGTCACGAAGGCCGAGATTGACAGTTCCACCCCCGAAGCTCAACATCAAGTCGACGCCCTCGCCGGCGCCACGATCACCTCACGAGGTGTGGAAAACTTATTGAAATTCTGGCTGAGCGACAAAGGATATGGGCCGTACCTTGCCCATTTGCGACACGAAAGGAGCTGACTCTCATGTCGTACGAACATCGCAAAATTCTTTTTGACCCAATCGTTGATAATAACCCGGTCATTTTACAAGTCTTAGGGATTTGCTCGGCATTGGCCGTCACGACGAAGCTCTCCACCACGGTCACGATGTGCATCGCACTGACCGTCGTCACCGCCCTCTCTAATGCCGCCATTAGTGTGATCCGCAATCATATCCCGAGCAGCATCCGCATCATCGTGCAGATGACCATTATTTCGTCGCTGGTCATCGTGACCGATCAGTTCCTTAAAGCCTACGCGTTTACCATCAGCAAGGAGCTGTCGGTCTTCGTCGGGTTGATTATCACCAATTGTATCGTGATGGGACGCGCAGAAGCCTATGCGATGAAACATCCACCGCTTCCGAGCTTCCTTGATGGCCTGGGGAACGGCCTCGGCTATAGCGCACTGTTACTCGTGATCGGGGCGATACGCGAACTCTTCGGGTCCGGCTCCCTGTTCGGATATCCGATTCTGCCTCTCGACCGGGACGGCGGGTGGTATATCCCCAACGGCTTGTTGCTTCTACCTCCGAGTGCGTTTTTCTTGATCGGCATGATCATTTGGGTGGTGCGCTCCTGGAAGCCGGCACAGGTCGAGCAACCTGAATTCCGGATCTATCACGCGCATCGTCCAGAGGTGGCCTCATGACTGAGTTGATCAATTTGTTTATCAAAGCGGTCTTCGTCGAGAATCTTGCGCTGACGTTTTTTCTCGGCATGTGCACGTTCCTTGCCGTATCGAAGCAAATCGCCACCGCGCTCGGACTCGGCATCGCCGTGGTCGTCGTTCAAACCCTGACCGTCCCGATCAATAATGTCATCTACCAGTTTCTGATCCGTGATGGGGCGCTGGAATGGGCGGGGCTCTCTGAGATGAATCTGAATTTCCTCGGGCTCATCAGCTATATCAGCGTCATTGCGGCGGTTGTACAGGTACTCGAAATGTTTCTCGACCGACACGTCCCGTCACTGTACAACTCGCTGGGGATCTTTTTGCCGCTGATTACCGTCAACTGCGCCATTCTCGGAGGCAGTCTGTTCATGGTGGAACGTGACTATTCTTTTAGTGAGAGCGTGACCTATGGCGTCGGTTCAGGTGTCGGGTGGGCGCTCGCAATCGTGGCGATGGCAGGGGTGCGGGAGAAGCTCAAGTATTCCGATATCCCTGCTGGGTTGCAGGGACTGGGCGTCGCC
The DNA here is from genome assembly GCA_019636875.1 of Nitrospira sp. Taxonomy (GTDB): domain Bacteria; phylum Nitrospirota; class Nitrospiria; order Nitrospirales; family Nitrospiraceae; genus Nitrospira_D. The sequence continues at coordinate 3,749 of JAHBWR010000046.1, read as the reverse complement.
TTCATCACCGCGGGGTTGATGGCTCTCGGGTTCATGGCCTTTTCGGGAATTCAACTCTAACAGGCTTGAAAAGCTCATTTGAACTTCCCGGGCCATGGCAAATAGCGATATGCGAAACGACACCAACTATCCATGCGGGATACTCAAAATGGCCGTCCAGCGAGACCGCAGCGAGCAAAGAGACGTATCGTACGCTGTACCGTACCGTGAGCCTCTGAGTGCCACGAGAACACTGCTGGCGGATTTTTTCAGCATCCCGCTGAGTCTGATGAGGGGCCGCGCATGATCGAGATCCTACTCGGAGTCGGATTTTTTACAGGAATCGTCCTCATTCTGGCTGTCCTCATTCTGAGTGCACGCTCGAGACTGGTGGCAAGCGGCCATGTCACGATCGCGATCAATGAGAAGAAGTTTATCGAGACACCGATCGGAGGCAAGTTGCTCAATGCGCTGGGCGACGCCAAGATTTTTGTCAGTTCCGCCTGTGGTGGCGGCGGGACCTGCGGCGTGTGCCGGGTCAAGGTCTTCGAAGGGGGTGGTGGGATTCTGCCGACAGAAACCTCGCATATCAATAAGCGTGAAGCGCGCGAGGGCTACCGTCTCTCCTGCCAGGTGGCGGTCAAGCAGAACATGAAGATTGAGATTCCCGATGAGATATTCGGCGTCAAGAAATGGCAATGTACCGTGCGCTCCAACCGCAATGTCGCCACCTTCATAAAAGAACTGGTCCTGGAGCTTCCCCAGGGCGAACATGTCGATTTCCGTGCCGGTGGGTACATCCAGGTTTTCTGCCCTCCATATAAGCACTCGTTTGAGCAGTTTGATATCGAGGAGAGATTTCGCAGCGACTGGGACCGGCTGAACCTCTGGAATCTGGTTTCGAAGGTCAATGAGCCCCTCGAGCGAGCCTACTCCATGGCCAATTACCCGGAGGAACGTGGCATCATTATGCTCAATATTCGCATCGCCACACCGCCACCGCGCACGCAGAATGTGCCGCCTGGTAAGATGTCATCCTACCTCTTCGGACTGAAACCGGGCGACAAGGTTACCATTTCTGGGCCGTTCGGCGAGTTCTTTGCGCGTGACACCGACAACGAGATGGTATTCATCGGCGGTGGTGCAGGGATGGCGCCCATGCGTTCACATATTTTCGATCAGCTGGGTCGCCTCAAGACCACCCGCAAGATGTCATTCTGGTACGGGGCTCGATCGAAACGTGAAATGTTCTATGTCGACGATTTCGACAAGCTGGCTGCCGCGCACGACAACTTCGAGTGGCATGTCGCCCTTTCCGACGCGCTCCCTGAGGACCAGTGGACCGGCTATACCGGCTTCATTCATAACGTACTCCATAATGAATATCTGAAGACTCATCCCGCGCCCGAGGACTGTGAGTACTACCTCTGTGGACCGCCCATGATGAATGCCGCCGTGATCAAGATGCTGCTGGATCTGGGTGTCGAGCGAGAAAATATCATGCTCGATGACTTCGGAGGATGACCATCCATGCATCCATCCGTTCCACGCCCCCGTGCGCTGATGGCGTTGGTCGCTCTGCTGGCTGCCGGCACTGGATTCGGTCTGCTGCGTCCTGAGCCGCCTGCCGAAGAACTGCATATGAGTGGCCGTACCATGGGCACCACCTATAGCGTAAAATACCGCCCCGCCCCGGATACTCCGTCGCTGAAGGCGATGCAGACTGAAGTTGATGCATTGCTGGCCGAGATCAATCACACCATGTCCACCTATGAGCCGGAATCGGAACTGTCGCGCTTTAACCATCTGCGCACCACCGACTGGGTACCCGCATCCGCATCGCTTCGTGCCGTGCTCAACGCCGCGCTGGAGATCGGCACCCAGAGCGAAGGGGCGTTCGACATCACCGTGGGCCCCCTGGTCAATCTCTGGGGATTCGGGCCCGAGGTTCATCCAGACCGTATCCCGCTTGAAACCGACATCGCCGCTGCGCGCACTCGCAGCGGGCTCGATAAAGTCTCAGTCAGTGAGACTCCCCAGGCGATTCGCAAGCACCATCCTGATGTCTTCCTAGATCTTTCCGGAATTGCGAAGGGCTACGGGGTGGACCGAGTTGCTGAACTTATGTCCACACACGGTATTGACCATTATATGGTCGAGATCGGTGGCGAGATACGAGTACATGGCCACAAGAAGCACGAGACACCCTGGCGGATCGCGATTGAGAAACCGTTGTCAGGCGAACGGTCCGTGCAGACGATGCTGTCGCTCAGCGACATCGCCCTCGCCACCTCGGGCACTTATCGGAACTTTTTTGAGATCGACGGGCGGCGCTATTCCCATACCATTGATCCCACCACCGGTCGGCCGGTTGATCATCATCTGACATCGGTGACGGTACTGGCGGAGACCAGCATGCGAGCCGATGCCTGGGCCACCGCGTTTCAGGTGCTAGGGCCCGAGCGTGGCATGGCCATAGCCGAACGGCTCAATCTTCCTGTCCTCTTCGTCATTGAACGTGATGGACGATTTGAGGAACGTGTTTGCTGTGGCTTCCAACGGTACCGGAAACAGGAGCTGTCATGACAATTTTTATGGTGACCTTTCTCGTCATGGGTATCGCGATCCTGGCTATGGCGGTGGGTGTCCTACTCGGTCGCCGCCCGATCGGCGGCAGTTGTGGTGGTCTTGAACGCCTTGGTCTGGAGTGCGATGCCGGCTGCGACAAACCCTGCCCGGAACGTCTCGCCCGTATGCAGTCACAAAGCAGAGAGCGGTAGATGGCGCTCCGAAACACTCTCATGATGACCCTGCAGATCAACTCCTGTAGCTAGCCAACGATGATGATCCTCGAAAGGATGGTCGCATGTGAACCACTCTTCCCCCTTGTTCATGCTCTTTCTGTGTCTACGGTGTAGCGCCCGTCGTGCCGTCCAAGTCGGTCTTGGGACTGCGTTCATCGCCTTGGGGCTGCCTTTTCTCGCCTTGGCGGAAACCGAATCACACGCAGGAATCGACTTGACCACCGCCCCAGTGGGGTATTTTGCGCTGTGCATCTTTGTCCTGGCGTATGCGCTGGTCATGTCCGAGGAGTTTACCCACCTCAAGAAGTCCAAACCGGTGATTCTGGCTGCCGGCATCATTTGGGGAGCCATCAGCCTAGCGTCTCCCGATAGTCAGGCCGAGTTTGTTGAGAACGCCTTCCGGCATAATCTGATGGAATACGCGGAACTGATGCTGTTTTTGCTGGTCGCCATGACCTACATCAACGCCCTCGACGAACGGCTGGTGTTCGATTCGATTCGAGTGTGGCTGGTCCGCAAAGAGTTCAGCTACCGGCAGCTCTTCTGGATCACGGGGATCCTGGCATTTTTCATTTCGGCGGTGGCGGACAATCTCACCACCGCCCTCCTGATGTGTGCCGTCGTCATGGCGGTGGGCGCCCACAGTCCACACTTTGTCAGTCTCGCGTGCATCAATATTGTGGTGGCGGCGAACGCAGGCGGAGCGTTCTGTCCCTTCGGCGATATCACAACTTTGATGGTGTGGCAAAAGGGAATCTTGGACTTCTTCGACTTTTTTCAGCTGTTTATCCCCTCAGCCGTGAACTTCCTTGTACCAGCCGGGATCATGCATTATGCCGTCCCGCGCATGTCCCCGCCCTCGTCTTCTGATACAGTCCAGATGAAGGTCGGGGCCAAGCGCATTATTGCTCTGTTTTTCCTCACGATTTGCACCGCAGTCAGTTTTCACAATTTTCTGCATCTGCC
>JAHBWR010000045.1 GCA_019636875.1 Nitrospira sp. | reverse complement strand
AGCGCGGTCTCTGGCTTGCGCCGCAAAGTTTTGCACACCTCTAGGCCATCCACCTCCGGCAGCATGAGGTCTAGAATGACAAGATCGGGATGCTCCGATGCCACGAGTTTGTGTGCTTCCAGGCCTGTCTCTGCGATGCACGGCTGGTATCCTTCTTTTTCGAGGTAGTGCTTGATCAACTGTGCGATCTCTCGCTCGTCTTCAACAATCAGGATTTTCTTGGGTCGTTGCGAAGTCACGGAGACGTCCCTCACAGTCCGTTTCGTCCTGACGGTCATCATATGTGGTTCATGTTACAGACGCGTTACGGTGACTTCCTGCCTACGACCTATTCGGCAGGGGTAGGAAACAATGCTGGTCAGCAAACAGGATGAGGACGCAAGAGGGCGGAACCTCACAATGCGTTCATGTGGCCGGTTCGTTCAGACGGATGGTGTACAGGTAGTGGTAAAGCCCCTTCTGTTCGAGCAGTTGTGCATGCGTGCCTTCTTCGACCAGCTTCCCCTTGTCGAGCACCAAGATTCGGTCGGCACGCTGAATCGTCGAGAGTCGGTGGGCAACCACGAAGGTGGTGCGGCCTTTCATGAGACGCAGGAGCGCCTCTTGAACCAGGCGCTCGGAATCGGTATCCAGCGATGACGTGGCTTCGTCCAATAAGAGAATGCGAGGATTTTTCAGAATCGCTCGAGCGATCGCGATTCGCTGACGCTGTCCACCGGATAAGTTGACTCCCTTCTCACCGACCACCGTTTGGTACCCATCCGGCAAGGTGGTGATGAAGTCATGTGCATGAGCGGCTTCGCTGGCTTCACGAACAGCCGCTTCGCCCGCAGCCATCATCCCATACCGAATATTGTCGAGAATGGTGCCGCCGAAAAGGATCGTTTCCTGTGGCACCAGCGCGATCTGTCGGTACCAACTCTCAAGCGTCACGTCTCGGAGGTCTTTCCCGTCGATAGTAAGACGGCCCTCTATTGGATCGTAAAAGCGGTGCAGGAGATTGATCACCGTCGTCTTGCCGGCGCCGGTTGGTCCGACAAATGCAACGAGTTCGCCTGGCTTGGCTTCAAAGGAGAGGTTGGACAACACGGCATATCGAGGATCATAGCCAAACGTGACGTTCTCCATCCGCACATGGCCCTCGACTGTGACGAGTGTCTGTGCGTCCGGGCGATCGTCGATGTCCGGTTGGGCATCCAGTATTTCAAAGACGCGTTGCGTGGCCCCTTGGGCCTCCTTGATTTGCGTAAACACGCGTGCAGCTGCGCTGAAAGGCCCGATCAGAATGCCGGCGAACAAGACGAAGGCGAACAGATCGCCCGGTGTCACGGTGCCGTCGATGACTTGCCGACCTCCGTACCATAGCACGGCGGTCGCCGATGAAAAGGTCATGAGGCTAATGACGGGAATAAAGACGGCCATGATCCCTGCTCGACTGAGAGTGAGACGAAGCGTCTGGTCGACCTGATCGGCGAAGCGGTCTTTTTCCCGTTGCGCTTGTACGAACGACTTGACGATGCGGATACCGGAAATCACTTCTTCGGCCAAGGTACTGAGCGTGGCGGTATGGTCTTGAATCGATGTTGAAAGTGACTTCAATCTGCGTCCAAACAACTTGGAGACAACCACGAGCAACGGGAGCAGTATCAGAATCAGGAGACAGAGTTGCCAGTTCATGAGGAGCAAGAAGGTAATGCCTCCGACGAACGTCACCAGTTGCTTCACCGCGTCGATGGGGGTTTCTGTGACGAGAGACTGAATGACCGTCACATCGGACATCAATCGGGACAGTAATTCGCCCGTGCGCCGACGGGAAAAAAAACTGATCGTCAGCGTCTGGAGGTGGGCGAAGAGGTGTTTGCGGAAATCGGCGATGACATTCTGAGAAACCCAGGCCGTCAGATAGCTATGGCCCATGGAGCAAAGTCCTTGGAGGACGACCAACCCCAAAAACATGCCGATCGATCGCGTCATTTGCTCGGCATCGTGCTGAACCGTCACGATGTCCCAGAGCGTACCGGCCAGTCGGACCAAGGCAAGATTGACGGCGGCAACCCCGGACACGAGGAGGCCGGCAAGGATCAGGCGGCCCAGGTACGGTCGTACATATGGAAGGAATCGTTTGAAGATCAACATGAGTGCTCAGACGGTCATCTCGACCACGAATTTGCGCCGACTCATGGTTCTCTGTGGAAAAAGTAGTAGATTAACGGGAGGAAGTGGCTAGAGTTGAGCAATCGACTCGATTAAGTTCTTATTGATTGCGACGAAGTCCGACCGATCTTTGTCGTTAATGAGGACGTCGGTCAGACTGATAAAGAGGCGTGCTTCTTCGTTGATCGCGTCGGAAACACGATTCCGCATCGGAGGGACCAGGAAGTCTCCGACATAGGTGCAATTGACCGTCCGTACACGGATGCGGACTTTCTTGCCCTCGGCCACGAGGCCCTCCTCCCGTCACGCAGGCTGAGTTTAGCTTTTTCGGCGAAGAAACTTCTGTCGCTGGCGCAGCTTCTTGTATTTGTGCTTGCGCATTTTCTTTCGACGCTTCTTTAGAACGCTAGACATGCTTCGTATCTCCTAAGGGGGCAGAGTCTAAAAGCTTTCCATCCAAAATGCAAGCTCACGGTGCTTTTTGTCCGTATGGTATACTGCCGTCCCATGGATGATCACAAATACAGCCGGATCCCGATGTCATTCCTCGCGTGGCTTACGGTGCTCATTCTTGTGAGTGCCGGTTGTCCTTCCAAAACGGTTCAGTATCCTGAAGAGCACGCCCGTCTTCTCAATCTTGACCAGGCGTTGGAATCATTGCGGCGCGCGTATGAGGGAAAGGATCGATCTGGGTTCCATTCTCAGCTGGTGTCGTCGGATCAGATGGAGGAGCTCGAGCGACAGGTGGAGATGGATTTTGAAACGTTTCATGCCATCACGCTTGATTTCAAGATCGAGCGAGTGATGCTCGAAAAGGATGACATCGATGTGTTCGTCAATTGGCAAGGGACCTGGAAGAAGGATGCCGATGATGCCGGGATGCGACAGCGCGGCCACGCACGATTGCACTGGGCTGTGACACCCTCGATCCTGTTGCGCGCAGTCGAGGGGGATTTGCCGTTCGGTATGAAGACGAAACAGTTGCTGTCTGAGCCCCTTTCCCCACAAGCCTCACCGCGATAGCGATGTCTCAAACCATTCCAGAGGCGGATTATCTCGTGATAGGGAGTGGAGTCGCCGGGCTCCGTGCTGCATTGGAGCTCTGCCGTGTGGGTCGAGTGATTGTGCTTACCAAAGGACACCCCCTTCAGAGCAACTCCATTTTTGCCCAAGGTGGGGTCGCGGTGGCGTTGAGCGAAGAAGATGATGTCGCGATTCATCTCACGGATACGTTGAAAGCCGGGCATGGGCTTTGTCGTCGTGAAGCGGTTCGCGTGTTGGTTGAGGAAGGGCCGAATCGGATTCAGGAGCTGATCCGGTGGGGGGCCAGGTTCGATAAAATGGGTGGGAAGTTTGCCTTTGCACGGGAAGCCGCACATAGCCGCAGTCGGATACTTCGGGCTCGAGGTGATGCAACGGGAAACGAAATGGTACGTGCCTTGCTCGCACAGGTGATCCGGCAGAAACAGATTATTCGGTTGGATTATCATTTCACCGTCGACCTTGTGGTGGAAGACGGTCGTTGCTGCGGCGCCGTCGTGCTTGATGAAAACTCAGGAGAACAATTCATTCTTCCCGCAAAGGCCGTCCTGCTTTCAACCGGCGGAGCCGGCCAGATTTTTGCTCGTACCACGAATCCACCCAATGCGACGGGCGATGGCATGGCCATGGCCTTTCGCGCAGGGGCAGAACTGCAAGATATGGAATTCGTGCAGTTCCACCCGACGGCGCTGTATTTGCCCTCCAGCCCTCCTTTTTTGCTGTCCGAGGCGATGCGAGGAGAAGGAGGGGAACTGCGCAACAATAAGGGTGAAGCGTTCATGCCGCGCTATCATCCGCGTGGGGTCCTGGCACCGAGAGATATTGTGGCGCGGGCTATTTGGACGGAGATGGCGGCGACGCGAGCACGACATGTCTATCTTGATGTGACGCATCTCGAATCAAATTTTGTGAAGCGTCGGTTCCCGACCATCTACGCAACCTGCCTACGTCACGATATCGATATCACGGAGGAATGGATTCCGGTCTCACCGAGTGCGCACTATATGATGGGTGGAGTTTTAACCGACATCAACGGGGCGACGACTCTTCCGGGTCTTTTTGCGGCCGGTGAAGTGGCTTGCAGTGGTGTGCATGGTGCCAATCGCTTGGCCAGTAACTCTCTCTTGGAGGGATTGGTGTTTGGAATGCGGGCCGGTGCTGCTGCGATAACCTGGGCCTCACGTTGTTCGGTGCCGGACTTGAGCGCTCATCGTGAGCGGTTGAAGTGCCGTGGAGCCGGTCGATTGGACGATGCTGAGAAGTTACGAAACTCGTTACGCCGAGCGATGTGGAGTCAAGTGGGGCTTGTTCGTTCTCGAGAGTCGCTGGCCCGAGCCACGGCGCAACTTGCCCGGTGGGAACAGATGGTGTCTCAACCGTTTGCGACACGGGCCGACCTGGAAGTCAAAAACATGGTGCAGGTGGCCCACTGTGTGGCGGAAGCCGCGCTCTGGAGAGAGAATAGCGTTGGAGCACATTATCGCGCCGACTATGCAAAACCTCAGCGCCCTGGCTGGAAACTACACAGCCGTCTCCGCTTGTCAGAACCAGTTACTGACCAGCCGGGGGCACCGAAAGGGGAGAAGGTCGTCTCGCGACGTCCTCGGAAGACGGGATGACATGACCGGTCGAGGCGAGATCGTTCGCTAGAAAAGTTCGATAGTATCGTAAGACCTTACGAACATATCGGCGAGTTTCGGTGATCGGTGGAACTGTTCGGTAGCGATCCACCACGTGCTCTCCGGCATTATAGGCGGCGAGAGCAAGGGGGAGATCTCCTCGGAATCGGTCAAGGAGCTGTCGCAAGTACTTGGTCCCCCCTCCGATGTTATCTTCGGGGTTGTAGAGATCACGCACATCGAGCCGTACTGCCGTTTGCGGCATTAATTGCATCAATCCAACAGCTCCGGCGCGAGAGACCGCGAGGGGGTCAAAGTCAGACTCAGCCTTGATGACGGCTCGGATCAGAGCGGGGTGAATGCGGTGCTCCTGTGAAAAACGGCTGATCATCGGCTCTAACTCTCGTTCCGAAATGATCGGGTGCAGACGGTTCGGGTGGAGGTCAACCCGACGGTACCGAGCGTCAGAGGGGACGTTTGTTAGTGATATCGTTCCCTTTGCATCAATATATTGATAAATTTCTGCGTGGAGACCAGGGACTGCGGTCATGAGGCTACTGCCGAACATACTCCCGAACATGAGAGGGACGATCAGGGCAGTCCATTTGCGAGGTGAAGCGAGTCGAAATTTGTTGTTCAGCATGGTCAAACGATAGCAGCCTGTAGCAGACTGTCAAGGAAATGCAGACCTTGTGCCGTGAAAAACGGTGGGATGGTGGCGGAACAACAGGCAGATTAGCGGCTAATCACACTCAATAAGATTCTAAAAACCGACTAGATGCTTCAATAAATCGAGCTCTTAGCTTCAATGTCACCGGGCCTGGTTTCCCGCTTGCGATTTTCCTCGCGTCGACCATGGATACGGGCATGATTTCCATACTTGTGTTCGTGAGAAAGCATTCTTCGGCCTGATACAACTGGTCGACGGTAAAGTGTCCCTCTTCCACTTGAATGTGGAGTTCCTCAGCCAGCCGAATCACAACCCCTCTGGTGATGCCGTCAAGCAAGCCGCATTCGAGGGCGGGGGTTCGGAGTCTGCCGTCCCTGACGAAGAACAGGTTGCTGATCGTGCATTCAGTCAGGTGGTGTTCCCAATTGAGCAAGACACTGTCGAATGCGCTTGCGGCAATGGCTTCGCGTTTGGCCAGGATGTTGTTCAAAAAGTTAATGGATTTAATCTGCGGCGACAGAGCGCTTGGCAGGTTTCGTCTGGTTGAGGCGACAATGATATTGACGCCGTTCTCATACAGACCTGATGCCGGACGTACCAGCGGTTTGGCTATGACGACAACAGTCGGCGAGGGGCACAACGCCGGATTCAGACCGATGTCTCCAGCTCCCCGTGAGACCGTGATGCGGAGGTAGGCATCGCGCTGATCGGTCCCGACCTCGTTACGAGCCATGGCTTCGTGGAGAATATCGGGCCAGTCTTCCAAGGGAACTGGGATCGTCAGTCCGATGGCTTCGGCTGAGCGGAATAATCGTAACAGATGGTGATCGCGCATGAAGAGGCGGGAGCCGTAGGAACGGAGCGTTTCATACACCCCATCTCCGTACAGAAATCCATGATCGAAGACCGAGATCACCGCATCCTGTTCTTGTACGAACCGGTTATTCAGGTAGATCCACATCGCGTTAGGAAAATGCGCTGAAAAAAGCCTGCGCTTTATGAATGGTTTCTTCGTATTCCCGTGCCGGGTCTGAATCGGCCACAATCCCTGCTCCGACCTGAAGAGAGGCCATCCCGTCCATCACGACGAGTGTTCGGATCAGAATATTGAAATCGAGGTCTCCGCTCCAGCTGAGGTAGCCCATCGATCCGGTATACAGACCGCGTCGGACCGGTTCCAATTCCTCGATGATTTCCATACAGCGAATTTTGGGGACGCCGGTGATCGTTCCCCCTGGGAACATGGCTTTCAGGAGGTCGAAGCCGGTTGCATGGGCTTGCAAAGTGCCGGAGATCTGGGAGACTAAGTGACTGACATGTGAATATCGTTCCAACGTCATAAGCTCGTCCACGCGAACGCTGCCGTACTGGCAGACGCGGCCCAGATCATTGCGCTCAAGGTCCACCAACATGATGTGTTCGGCTCGTTCTTTTGTATTCGCACGCAGTTCTACGACCAGCTCCTCGTCGGCTGTCACCGTTTTCCCACGGGGCCTGGTTCCAGCGATCGGTCTGGTGTCGGCTCGGCGACCAACAAGGCGAACAAGCCGTTCGGGCGATGAGCTAATGAGACGCAGGGCGTCGAACCGCAACAGTCCTGAGAAGGGGGAAGGATTCAGGGTCCGCAGGCGATGATAGATTGATAAGTCGGTCAGAAATGATTCCTGGGTCAAGCTCTCGCCGCTCACCCTGAAACGGTGTGAGAGGTTGGCTTGATAGATGTCGCCCGACGCGATGTACTCCTGGCAACGTCGGACGCGTTGCCTATACGTCGATGGGGACTGTTCCGGTGTGAATATGAGGTGTTCCAGCGATAGGGATCGAGATTGAACGGAGACCGCTCTGGTTAATTGAGCATCAAAGGCAGCAAGGCGATCCGTTCCCTCACGAAATAGTTTGTCCCGAGGCTCGCCCAAGAATCGTTCGAGTGGAGGACAGAACATCAGTACAAGATCGCCCAGCTCATGATCAACGGCTCCCACTACGTCAAAAAACGCGAATCCCAGATCCGGACACATAGTGTGCTGGGGAGCTAGTGATGGGAGTCTTTCGAATTGTCGGACGAGGTCGTAGCTGAAATAGCCGACCGCTCCACCAAAAAACGGCGGACTTCCGGGAGGATAATCGATCCGCTGGCTGCCGACAAGCTGCCCCAGCCGTTGATAAGGACCGAATCCTGATTCTGTGTGTCCCACCGTCGAACGTTGGATGAACTGATCGGCTGTTCCGGTTAATATTTGATAGGGATCGCTTCCAAAATACGAATATCGCCCCATGGCTCCGTTGCCGTTGCCGCTATCCAAGAAAAAGGAAGGGGATCGAGCCGACGCGATTCTGGAGTACAGCTCAAAGGGGTTCGCACTCGGAAGGGGTCGTCTCACAATAAGAGGCGAAGGGGGCCCATGCAAAAATGAAGGCGACGAGGAGATGGTTGGTAGCATGGACGCGCACGTCCTCCGTGAACGGTGCGAATCCACTATACCGCACCGCAGGGATTTTCGGTTGGGCTGGGTCCTAACGGCTTGACATTCAAAGTGGAGTTTTGCTTAAATTGCGAGCCCATCAACGGCAGAGTTGTGTGTACGTGCACTCGCCTCCCATGGGTCTCGGATGGCCCCTTCACAAGATCCCTTATACGCGGGGCTCGGTCAAGCAGTTCGGATAGCAACCGATCTGCTCGCTGCCCTGATTGTCGGGGGAGGGTTGGGGTGGGTCTGTGATGTGTACCTGTTCGATTCAACCCCGTGGGGAATGATCGGCGGTCTGGTCTTGGGCCTCGTTGCGGGTATGAGGAATGCGTATCGGTCGGTCCAACGATGGACGAATCCATAACTACAGTCGATAGCGACAACACAGGAGCATCGTGGAAGAGAGTCCGCTTCATCAATTCGAACTAGAAAATTGGGTTCCGATTTCGCTCGGTGGATTAGATATTTCCATCAATAAAGCCGTGGTCTTTATGTGGATTGTCATCGCCGTCGCGGCAGTCCTGATGATCATGGCCGGATCTTCGCGCAAGCTGGTGCCGGGCAAGCTCCAGAGTCTGGCAGAGATGATGGTGGATTTCATTCGCAGCATGATCTTGGATACGATGGGGAAGGAAGGGATGCGCTTCTTTCCCCTGATCGCTACCCTCTTCCTGTTCATTCTGTTCAGTAACCTCATCGGCTTGATTCCTGGCAGCTACACCGTGACGAGCCAAATTATTGTGACGGCGGTATTTTCATTCGTCGTCTACGGGATCAGCTTGGTCTTAGGGTTTATGCTGCACGGGGCGAAGTTCCTGGGCATTCTTGTTCCCCCGGGTACGCCCGGCTGGCTCGTGCCGTTGATGATTCCTATCGAGATCATCAGCCAAGTGGCACGGCCTGTTTCTCTGGCGGTTCGGTTATTTGCCAATATGACGGCCGGCCACGTGATGCTCGCCGTTCTGTTCAGCCTCACGATAGGCGGTGGGCTGTTGATCGGGTGGTTACCGTTTGCGTTCACCGTGGCGATCTACGGATTAGAATTCGGCATCGCATTCATACAAGCCTATATTTTCAGCATTTTGACATGCGTCTACCTGGGAGACGCATTTCATTTGCACGGCCATGACGAGCACGCGCATTAGCGTATGCGAGTTTAGACAAGGGAAGGAGTAAGGCATAATGGATTCAGCAGCAGCAGGGTTGATCGGAATGGGTTGTGCGGCGGCAGGGTTTGCCGGAGCCGGTGTTGGAATTGGGTTCATCTTCGGGAAAATGATTGAAGTCGTCGCACGACAGCCTGAGGCTGAAGCTCGAGTCACAAAGTATATGTGGATCGGGTTTGCGTTGGTGGAAGCCATCGCGCTCTACGGCTTGGTTATCGCCTTCATCATCATGGGCTTTCGGAAGGGATAAGGGGAATAACAGCGGGCAGCAGGTGCCGTCCCGACTGGGTCGATCTTGTTACCCTTCTTTCGTTTAGGGAGTTGACATGCCGCAGTTTGAATCGCACTTTTTTTCTTCTCTCATATTTTGGGAGATCGTGTCCTTCGGGATTTTGTTGTTTATCCTCTATAAGTACGCGTTTCCTGGAATCCTGAGCGTTCTGGAAGAGCGAGAAAAGAAAATCAAGGACAGCCTGGAACAGGCAGAACATCACCGATCGGAGGCTGAACGCCGATTGAAGGAATACGAAGCCAAGCTCAGCGCGGCAGGTAAAGAAGCGGAAGCCATTCTCTCAGCTGCCAAAGAACGCGCTCAGCGGCTGCTCGAGGAGAACGAACAGCGGCTGACGGCAGAAGCGGAGCGTATCAAGGGCGATGCCACGCGTGAAATCGAGCAGGAGCGCCGCAAAGCTGTGCAAGACATCCGGACTCAGACCACGGAATTGGCACTCATGGTGGCGGAGAAAGTCGTGCAGAGGAGTTTGACGGAAGCAGATCAGCGAAAGTTTGCAGATGAAGCGCTAGAAGCGCTTTCCAAGTCCTATCAGCGATAGTGCATCCTGGTGTGAGGGTGGGGTCAGCGCAGGGTGACTCCACCCGGTCGATAGCCCTCCAGGTCGACCGTCACAAATTTGAATCCCAACTCTCTCACCATTCGGCTGACACGCGAGCAACGATCTGGGTCCATGAGCCGAGGTAGTTCGTCCTTCGCCACTTCAATCCGTGCGATCTCGCCATGGTTTCGGACTCTGAAATGGTGAAATCCTTCTCGGTGCATCACAGCTTCCGCCTCTTCAACCCGATGTAACTTCTCCAGCGTAATCATATTTCCACGAGGGATTCGTGACGACAGACAGGCTGCGGCTGGCTTGTCCCAGTTTGAAAGCCCTAGCTCCTTGGCCAGGGTACGGATATCAGTTTTTGATAATCCAGCTTCGACGAGCGGACTACGAACTCCCCATTCACGAGCAGCTTTGATTCCAGGCCGGTCATCACCGAGATCGTCAAGGTTGGTTCCGTCCACGACATAGGCCACAGCGTGTGATGCTCGCAGCCCTCCAAGAAGCTGGTACAAATCGGTCTTACAGTGGAAGCAACGCTCCGCGTCGTTTCTCACAAAGTCGTCGATGGCAAGCTGATCCGTCCGCACTATTTCATGGCGAGCGCCGATTTCTTTGGCCATTCGTTCGGCCGCTTCCAGCTCAATCGTTGGAAAGGTCGGTGAGACGGCGGTGATTCCGATCGCTTTCTCGTGAAGTTGATCGTGAGCAACTTTGAGAACGAAGGTGCTATCGATGCCACCTGAATAGGCCACCACGACGGAGTCCATTTCGCTCAGAAGGGCCTGAAGACGACTCAGCTTCTGGTGGAGAAGAGATTCTTGCATGGCGTATGGATCCATCAAGCATTCCTAATGGCGAATTTTGGCCTTGGCAATATTACCGACGACCACAAGCGCGTACTGTTGAGGATTCAGGTATTGTCGCGCCACGCGCTGTACATCTTCTTTCGTCACCCGTTCGATCCACTTTGGGTATTGGGTGAAATAGTCAAACCCCAGGCCGAAGAATTCCACTTGCGCTAAGACTTGTGCCAGCTTCGCCGTAGAATCCAGTCGTAAGGGAAAACTTCCCATCAAAAACGATTTGGCTTCGGCCAATTCTTGATCCGTTACTGGGGTCTCACGAATAGCCTTCATTTCGGCGAGGACGCCATTGATGGCTTGATTCGTGGTTTCAGTTCGAGTCTGGAGGTTGACCCAAAAGGAACCCGGCATCGCCCGGGCGTCGTAGTGGCTCATGATTCCGTATGCGAGTCCTTGCTTGTCTCGAATCGAATCCATCAAACGCGATGAGAACCCCCCGGCACCCAGGATATGGTTCATGACGGTCACAGCATAAAAATCCGGATTCGTTCGGCTAACCCCAAGATGGCCGACCATAATGGTTGATTGGGTCAGGTCCTTTTCGATCAGTTGGACGACTTTTTTATCGATCGCCGCCTGCTTCTTTACCGATCGAGATAGAACCGATCCCTTCTTCCATGATCCGAAATGAGTTTGAACCAATGTGGTGGCCTGTTCTATTGTCACATCACCGACGATCGTAAGAATGATCTGATTGGGGAGATACTCTTTACCGTAGAAGTTCTGCACATCTGCAAGGGTAATCTTTCGGAGCGTCTCCTCAGTACCGTTGACCGGCCACCGATAGGGATGATTCTGGAACACGAGCTGGTTGAATGCCTTCATGGCGACTTGCCCAGGATCATCATTGTCGCTCGATAACTCCCCAAGGATCTGTGAGCGGACTCGTTCGAACTCATGCTTGGGGAAAACCGGGTGCTGCAGAATATCAGCCAGGAGCGTAAATCCGAGATCAAGGTCCTTCTGAAGAACCCGCACAGAAGCCGTGCTGAAGTCTTCTCCGGCGTGGGCGCCTAATGAGCCACCGACAAAGTCGATTTGTTCAGCCAACTGTTTGGATGTTCTGGTCGTGGTGCCTTCGTCAAGGAGACTAGTCACGAGATTTGCCAGGCCTGCCTTGTCGGGGGGGTCTTGGGCTGAGCCTGCCTTGACGAGCGCATGGATTTCGACGATGGGTAGGAAATGCTGTTCCAGTACGAGAACGGTCATTCCATTGGGAGCTGTCAATCTTGTCGGAGAGATATCAGCGGCCAGTGCCGTCGTCGTTGGACTCAACAGCAAACCAATACAAAGCAGCCATCGATACATGCCACCCCCTACCCCAGGGCGAATAGATGACACGTTGAAGCAACGGTGCCTCGCGTTGTGCCGCCCACACCTCATGGTCACCTAAGATTTTCCTTCGTGCACGGTCGCGGGAGTTGACTCGTCAGAAGACTTCGGTGGTAACGGAACGAGAATGCCGAGAGTGCGATTGTCCTCGGTCAGATATTGCCTGGCGACTCGCTGAATATCTTTCGCGGTGACGGACCGTATGCGTTCGACGAATTGATCAATCCGTCGCCAGCCGGCCCCTACCATTTCCGCCTCGCCCAGCAACATGGCATGACGAAAATTTGAATCCTGTTCGAACGTTCGCGAGGCCTCGATCTGGTTCTTCGCCCGCTGAAGTTCCTCATCGGAGGGCGGCTCGTTTTGAAGCCGAGTAATCTCATGCTGCAAAGAGGCCTCGACTGTCTCGACCTTCGCACTGGGGTTCACCAACGAATAGAAGTAGAACAGGCCGGGATCCGTCTGCATCAAACTATACTCCGCACCGACGGACAGCGAGTTTTTCTGCTCGTACACTAGGCTTTGATACAGTCGTGAGCTTTTCCCTCGAGAGAGGATCGACTCGAGGACATCCAGCGCGTACGAATCGTCACTGGAATAGTTGGGCACGCGGAACCCCATCATGACAAACGGCACCTGTGCTTCGCGCTTCAGCAAAAATCGACGTTCACCCTGCTGGTCCGGTTCCGGCCGGAGGGATTGTTTGGGGGACGGCCCCCTCGGGATCGGCTCGAACAGCCGTTTGATCGTAGGAAGCAACAGGTCGGCTTTAATGTCACCGACGACGACCAGAGTCGCATTGTTGGGGGAGTAAAACGTGTCGTAGTGTCGCTGTAAGTCCTCAAGCGTCATGGCATCGAGATCCGCGAACCACCCGATGACAGGCCAATGATAAGGATGACTCATGTACGTTTGCGCAAACAGCGCTTCGACCAGCGCGCCTTGCGGATCGTCTTCAGAGCGGAGTCGGCGCTCTTCTTTCACGACTTCGCGTTCTGTCCGGAATTCCGCGTTATCGAAGGTCAGCCCTTGCATACGGTTGGCTTCCAGTTCCAACGCCAGGGGAACACGATCAGCAGCCACGTTTTCAAAGTAGGCCGTGAAGTCATGACTGGTGAATGCGTTATCGACCCCGCCGTTCTTCCGGATGATACGGGAGAAGGACCCTTTCGGATATTTCACCGTGCCTTTGAACATCATATGTTCGAGCATGTGAGAGAGTCCGGCCCGGCCCATCATTTCGTTTCGGGACCCCACGCGGTACCACACCTGCACCGTCGCCACCGGCGCCTTGGGGACTTCAGCAAGCAGGACCTTCATTCCGTTGGAAAGAACGTATTCGCTCGGCTCGGCTGCAAGGCAAAATGTTGAGAGGCTGAAGACGAACAATGCTCCAGCTAAGCAGGTATACCAGGACAGTTGAGAAATCGACTTCTTCATGATGGGAGAATTGATCATGCTAGCAATGAGGTTCGATAGGTGTCAAGGTTAGCGAAGGAGATCGACGGAGAGGGTGCCGAGTTGACCGCAAGCGCCTAACACGTCTTGCCCGCGGCTCTTTCTCATGAACACATCGAGATCCGCGTCCCGAAGGAGCGACTGAAACAGGAGCACGCTTTGTTGCGACGGGCGACGAAATTGACTGCCGGGAAATTCGTTGAATGGAATCAGATTGATCTTGCAGCGGATCCCTTTCAGTAACTGAACAAGTCGCCGGGCATCATGTGGTTGATCATTGACGTCGGCAAGGAGGACATATTCAAAGGTCAGTCGTTGATGAGAGGCAAGCGGATAGCGTCGGCAGGCCGCGAGGAGGGTTTTCAGCGAGGCGAGTTCGCTTGCTGCAGGCATTAACGTTCGGCGCTGCTCCTCGGTCGTTGCATTGAGCGAGACGGCGAGATTCACTCCAAGGGTGGCCACTTCTCCTAAGCGGGATGCCAGTCCCGCGGTCGAAACCGTAATGCGTCGACGCGACCACCCGAGACCCCACGGCTTGTTCGTCAGCCCGTTGACCGCGGCTTTCAGCGTGTCGAGATTGGCCAACGGCTCCCCCATTCCCATGAACACAAGGTTGGTCAGGCGCTCTCCGGAAGCCAGCAGATCTTGTGCGGTCAAGACTTGGTCGATGATTTCGTGGAGTTTGAGGTTGCGCTTGAGCCCCATCCTTCCGGTCAGGCAAAAGCTGCAATCCAACTGACACCCCACTTGTGTCGATACACAGAGGGTCAGCCGTTCGTCATCCGGGATCAGTACGGATTCAACCGTCATGCCGTCATCGAGCGCAAATAACACCTTGCGCGTTCCGTCCTGTGAGGACAGAACCGTCGCGTTGGGCGAGCGACCGACTGACGTGGATTGCGATAACATCGAACGAGCCGGCAGGGAAAGATCCGTCATCTCGGTGATCATCCGTACTCGCCGTTGGTACAGCCAGCGCATGATTTGCGTGGCTCGATAATCCGGCCAGGACTGGGCGCGGACAAATTTCACCATCTGAGATTCAGTGAAGGCCAAAAGTGGTGGTTGGCTAATCGGATCCGACATGTGTCAAACCGGAATTCCAGGTCTCATTAGGAGGGTAGAACCTATCATAGTGAGAACCTGTCCGCCTACGGAGGTCTCTTGATCAGGTGGTCCGAAACTTCTTCCATTGTGGGCGGCCCCGTATATAATGAAGCGAGATGGAAGTCGGTAAGCGCCTGTGAAAACCTCGACCACATATTCCCTGATTATCGGCTGCGCACTGATTTTTGCTTCAGGCATGGCGCCGGCATTCGGTGGTGTGTTCTCTCGTGATGCCTATATGCCGCAGAGTACCAAACCTCAAGATTCAACAGCCACGAGTTGTCTTTCTGCGGAAGAGTGTTTCGCGACAGCGGTCTTCTCCAAAGAGCGACTCGGTCCATCCTTCACGAAGGATCAGACGACGGCACTGAAACTAGAACGTCTGCGAAAGGTCATAAAGGATTATCCGGTTTCACAGTGGGGGAAGCGTGCTGTCTTACTCTCCGGCGTTCTCTCCATCAATCAGAACCCTGCGGCAGCGATTTCCTATTTACGGACTGCTCAGCGGGACCTTCCCGTACTCGACGACTATATTCGATTTTGGATCGGAGAAGCCTTGCTGCATTTGGGCGATCCTAAGGAAGCGGCCGCCATGTTTGAAAGCGTGCTCCAAGCCGTTCCTGACTCCAATTTGACCGACCAAGTGACGTTTCGTGTCGGAGAAGCCTGGTATCAAGCTTCCAGATGCCCTGACGCGATTGCGTGGCTGCTAAAGGCCGCCGAGCTCAATGGTAAAGGCTCGCACGTCGCGCAGGCCAAATTGCGGTTAGCCTCTTGCTACCTTCGGGAAAATCAACTGAACGAGGGGAGAGAGGTGCTCAAGCAGCTGTGGGCGAAGTTCCCCTATACCAAGGAGGCAAAGGAAGCCGAGGTGCTGCTTGCAGCCAATATCGGAGGTGAGCCTTGGGCCGCGTCGCCGGATGAGCATTATGCCAGGGCTCAGGCGTTCCTTGGACAGGCGCTTCATGTGGAGGCGATTGAAGAGTTGAAGAAGTTCTTGGCGCAACACCCCTCTTCTCCCCATCGAAGGGATGCCAAGCTGAAGTTGGGCGTTGCCCAAGTTCGCCTCAAACTCTACGACCAAGCGCGCGAGACGTTCCATGAACTCGCGACTGAGAAAGGGGCGCGGGCCGACGAAGCCACGGTCTGGTTAGTCAGGGTCTATCTCAGGCAAGGTCTCGGAGAACAGCTCTTGGAGCTCTGCCGGACTTTGCCCAAACGAAAGTTGAGCCAGGAGCAAAAAGGTCAAATAAACGTGTTTTGTGGGGTTTGGCTTGAGGATCATTCACGGTTCGACGAAGCGATTGTCAAATATCGACGCGCAGCCAAATCGGGAGAGCCGGCTTCACAACGGGCGGAGGCACGCTGGAGGGAAGGGTGGGTCTTCTACCGAACGGCCCGCTATAAAGAGGCGATCACCGCGTGGCAGCAGATCGTCGATCAGAAGGGGAGCGAGCTTGAGCCACAAGCGCTCTACTGGATTGCCCGTTCCTATGGCCATGTCGAAGCGGCGAAGTCCCAGCAAGTGTTTGCACAGCTTTGCCGGCAATTTCCTCATACCTATTATTGCCAACTTGTGGAGGATCAGGTGGGCAGGCCGAACCCGAGTCAGGCCGAACACGAACGCGCCAGTGTGGCGACTGTCTCCTCGACTCAGCCGGTGGCAGAGTCAGGCGCGGCCTCGGTTCAGGATAATCATGCAAAAAATCGGGCGGATATTGAGCAGCAGTCGGCCTATCGGCGCGCGGTGGAACTACGGGCGCTGGGTCTCGAGCAGGATGCCGTCAGGGAGTTTGCGGTTTTGACGGATCGGTACGGTCAGGATCCTGAGGCGTTAGCGGCGTTATCGATCATGTTGAATGAGGTTGGTGCGTACCACCATGCCTTGCGTCTCGTACGTTCTCGATTTCGGGAGCAGCTGGAGCGGACGGGCGGAGAGGTTGCGGATGGCCTCTGGGGTGTGGCTTATCCAACCGGCTTAATTCCCACGATTCAAATGTCGGCGGTCAAGGGCGTGGATCCATTTCTTGTGGCGGCCATTATTCGGGAGGAGAGTCAGTATGATTGGAAGGCGGTGTCTCGTGTCGGAGCGATCGGGCTCATGCAGGTGATGCCAGCGACTGCCAGTGCAGTGGCTCAACAGCACCGGCTTCCACCTGTCTCCAGGGAAGATCTCTTTGATCAAGAAGTGAACATCCGAATCGGTGTTCGGTATGTAGAGCAACTCCTCTCGCAGTTTTCCGGCAATGTGGTCCAGACCATTGCCGCTTATAATGCGGGACCGATGGTCGTCAGAAGTTGGGCGGACACGTATGATGGTCGGAGCGAAGATGAGTTTGTTGAGCTCATCCATTATCGAGAAACCAGGCAATACGTCAAACGGGTGCTCCGAAGTTACAAGGAATACCTTCGTCTGGATGGAAGGCAAAAAGCCGTTTCTTGACAAGGTGTTACGAAGTTTTTATAGTGCGAACCATACTCCTATAGGTCCAACCAAGAGGAACTGCCATGTCGCTAGATCGACTTGATGCACTGGAGACTCGAATTCGTGACTTGGTCAAGCTGGTTCATGAGCTCAAACAAAAGAACGCCGTCTTGGAAGAGGAGATCAGGACGGCCCGTCAACGGTTGGCGGCGCAGGATGATGCCAATACCCGATGGGAAAAAGAGCGGGTCGATATCAGGACTCGAATTGAGAAAGTCCTGGGCGAGATCGAACTGCTCGAATGCGCCGAAGATCCCAAGGAGGTGGCCATTGACTAGGACTATCGATGTGGAAATTTATGGTCAACGGTACGCGATCGCGGGAGATGGTGACGATGCCTACATCCGGAGGTTGGCGAATTTTGTGGATGATCAGATGAAAAATTTGGCGGAGGGCATGAAAACGACGACACCGTCAAAGCTGGCTGTCCTCACGGCGATCAACCTTGCCCATAGGCTGTTTGAGGCCGAGAAGAAACGAGCGCAAGGAGAGGCCGATGTCGAACGACGAATGGCGACCTTGATGGAGTCCATCGATGAGCAGATGCCGACATCGCTCTTTCGGTAGCAGGATTCGCCTTGCTTTCAAAGAGTCCCTTTGTTATCGTGCAGATAAGTAAGGGTATTGATAGCCAGAGGGAAGGATACGATCGCGAAATTGTGTAGGTACCGGAAACGAATCTAGTGCGAAGAAGAGAGCATCAACGTTGAGGGGATACGAAGAATTAGTCCGGTGGGTACTGATGAGAAAAACCTTGATTGGTCAGCTGGCTCCTGCGAATCGACCAGTTGTCCGATACGATGTCAGTCTGAATGTGCCGGCCGGAAGCAGCACGCATCGATCATCCATACCTGTTTCGATACATGACGCTCGTACGCACCTGAGAACCGATGGTCAGCAACGGTGGAGCGGCAGAGCAGGAAACAGGCTAAGGGTGGAGATGTTTCCCCTCACCTCTCTTGTGTTTCCCGGCTGAGTCACTCGCGAGTTCCTACGCCTCCCTCTGTCTTCATCCCTCATCTACATATGTGCCTGCTGTGCTCGATCCGTGAGTAGGCCTTCTATCAGGTTCCGCACAGCGACCTGATGGGTTTTAAAAGGGGGTGACTTCCATTTCAACCTCAATTGTCGTCTACATCTTGCTTTCCGGGGTCCTCGGCGCCGTGGTGGGAGCGGGAATCTTTGAGCTTCTGCGTCGCCGGATGGTAGGTGCCAAACAAGCCGAAGCAGAAGGATTGGCTAAGCAGGTTGTGCAGAATGCACAACGCGAAGCTGAGAATGTGCTGAAAGAAGCGAGACTGGAAGCCAAGGATCTCGCATTCAAGGCAAAATCCGAGTTCGAACAAGAACAGAAAGCCAAGCTTGGCGAACTGCTGACGTTGGAGAAACGGCTGATTCAACGAGAAGAAGGATTTGATCAAAAAGTCACTGCGCTGGAAAAACGAGAGCATGAGACACGCAAGCGCGAAGCCGATTTTGCGAAACGCGAAGAGGGACTCTTGGCCAAGGAATCAGCTTGCGCGAAAGCTGAGCGTGAGCACCGTGAAGCGCTGGAACGCGTGGCTGGTATGACCGCGGAAGAAGCCAAGAAACAGTTGATCGTGGAGATGGAGTCGCAGGCTCGGCTTGATGCCGTGGGGATTGCCAAGCGTACGATTGAAGAGGCCCGAGAAAACGCGGAGCGGGAAGCCAGAGAAATCATTACGTCATCGATTCAGCGTGTCGTTCGTGATTATGTTTCGGAATCCACGATTTCGGTGGTGCCTATTCCCAACGATGCCATGAAAGGGCGCATCATCGGTCGGGAAGGACGCAACATCCGCGCGCTTGAGGCGGCAACGGGCATTGATCTCATTATCGATGAAACTCCCGAGGCGGTAATTATCTCAGGATTTGATCCATTGCGACGCGAGATTGCGAAAGTCTCGTTGGAACGCCTGATGCATGATGGGCGGATTCATCCCACGCGCATTGAGGAAATTGTGGAGAAAGTCAAAGTCGATATCGACAAGCTCATGTACGAAGAGGCTGAGAAGATCATCTTTGAGCTTGGGCTGGCGGACTTTCATCCGGAATTGATCAAAGTGTTGGGACGCCTGAAGTATCGAACGAGCTACGGACAGAACAACCTCTACCATGCGCGCGAGGCCTCCTATATCTGTGGCATCATGGCATCGGAGTTGGGACTGGACGTCAGATTGGCACGTCGCGGGGCGTTGCTCCATGATATCGGCAAGGCGGTCAGCCATGAGGAAGAAGGACCCCACGCCATGCTCGGGGCTGAGATCGCCAAAAAATACGGTGAATCAGAGAAGATCGTCAATGCGATCGCGGGGCATCATGAACAAGTTGAGCCAATTTGCCCGGAGAGTGTGCTGGTGGCGGCTGCCGAAGCCCTATCGGCTGCGCGCCCCGGTGCACGACGCGAAGCGCTGGAGTCGTATGTGAAGCGGCTGGAGAAACTCGAGTCGCTTGCGACCGGACATAAGGGCGTGCAGAAGGCGTATGCCATCCAGGCCGGCCGAGAAATTCGGGTCATCGTCAGACAAGAGGACATTACCGATGCCGAGTCGTTCCAACTCTCGCGCGAGCTGGCCAAGAAGATCGAACAGGAGTTGACGTACCCCGGACAGATCAAAGTGACCGTCATCAGAGAGAGTCGCTACGTGGAGTACGCCAAATGAAGGTCCTGTGTATCGGCGACATCATGGGAGAGCCCGGTCGCCGAGCCGCCGCGCGAGTCGTGCCGCGCTTGATTGCCCAGCATCAGGTCGACGCGGTGATCGCCAACGGGGAGAATGTTGCAGGAGGCTTTGGGATCACGCCGGAGTTGGCCGAGGAACTCTTTGAGACGGGAATCTCGGTGATTACGACCGGCAACCATGCGTGGGATAAGAAGGAGACCGTCGGCTATTTTTCTCGTGAGCCGCGCTTGCTCCGACCGGCGAACTATCCACCCGGCGTTCCGGGAAACGGGAGCGCGGTGATTGAGACCGCCGGAGGGGAGCGGCTGGCGGTGTTGCAGTTGATGGGTCGGGTGTACATGCCGACGATCGATTGCCCCTTTCAGACGGCGAAACGAGTCTTGTCACGCGTGAAGCAGGAGACATCGGCGATCATCGTGGATATGCACGGGGAGGCCACCTCGGAAAAAATGGCCATGGGGCATTTCTTGGATGGGGAGGTGGTGGCGGTCGTGGGGACGCATACCCATGTACAGACGGCCGATGAACAGATTCTTCCGAAAGGGACCGCATATATCACCGATATCGGAATGACGGGGCCGCTTCATTCGGTTATCGGTGTGAAGAAAGAGTTGGCGATCGAAAAGTTTTTGACCGGGATGCCACGACGATTTGAAGTGGCGTCAGGACCGTCCGTGTTCTGCGCAGTCTTGCTCGAGCTCGATCCCCGCTTGGGGAAGGCCATCACATTTGAACGGATTCGCCTCGTCGATTAGCCGGGAATACCCACCCGGGTGAGGATTGGTGGATACGCATCAATCTTCGCGAATGATGAGGAAGGAGAGGCCCACGGATACCCACTCTCTCTCTTCCCTGTTCCCACCTGCTCCGGCCGGATTTTCAAGGCCGGTTCTGACCGTCTCCGAATTCACCACGATGATTCGGGCCTCCCTTGAAACCGATTTTCCAGAGATCTGGCTTGAAGGCGAAATTTCGAACCTCCGCGCACCGGGCTCCGGGCACCTCTATTGTACGTTAAAAGATGGATCAAGCCAGATTCGAGCGGTCATCTTTCGATCAGCGGCCATGCGGCTGCGATTCGGGTTGGAGGATGGCCTGCAGGTCGTTGTGCATGGACGGCTGTCCGTCTATGAGCCTCGAGGCGAATACCAACTTGTGTTGGACCACCTTGAACCGAAAGGACAAGGCGCTCTCCAATTGGCCTTTGAGCAACTCAAGCGTCGCCTTGAGACGGAGGGGTTGTTCAATGTACAGCGCAAGCGACCGCTACCGGCATTCCCTTGGACAGTCGGCATCGTCACCTCACCGACCGGAGCAGCGGTCCGAGATCTGCTCACCGTCCTCCATCGTCGTTGCCCCATCCTGAGAATTATTGTGGCACCGGTGCAAGTCCAAGGGGCCGGAGCCGGTGAGCAAATCGCAGCGGCCATTCATGCGCTCAATACGCTTGGCGGTATCGATGTCATGATCGTCGGGCGGGGTGGTGGTTCGATGGAGGACCTCTGGAGTTTCAACGAAGAAGTGGTCGTGCGAGCCATTGCCGGATCAGGGATTCCTGTTGTATCAGCCGTTGGGCATGAGACGGACGTCACCCTTGCCGACTTTGCAGCCGACGTGCGGGCTCCGACACCTTCGGCTGCGGGAGAAATGGTGGCTCCGGTGTTGGCGGAGATCGCAGAGCGTCTTGAGCTGCTGGCTACTCGTTGTCGGCAAGCAACGATGTCGCAATGCCTAGACCACCAGCGACGACTCGATCTCCTGATGGCTCATCTGGCCACGATTCGGCTTCGGATTCTGAGGGAAGCACAGCGTGTGGATGGGGCTCTGGTCTCCATGCGCGAAGCGATACGCGACACGTTGCAAGAGATGACGGCACGGACGCAGGGATGGAGGCAAGCATTGGAGGCGGCGAGCCCTGAGGTTCGGGTTCGTCATGGAATGGCGCTGGTCCCGCAACTCCGGCTGCGGTTGGCGGGAACTATGGCGCACGACCTCAAGCGATACGAGCAACATATTCATGCCTATCTCAGCAGATTGCACAGTCTGAGTCCGCTGGCCATCCTGGCTCGAGGCTATGGCATGCTTGAAACGATGCCGGATCGGACGACCATACGACGAGTCGCCCAAGTCTCCATCGGTGACACGATCCGGGCTCGGCTTGTCGATGGAGAGCTCCGCTGCACCGTGGAGGACGTGGTGACGGATTCATCGGTATAAATGCTCCTCGGAACTTCGATATAATACGGTCTTCATTGTCACGTAAAGGAGCGCGTTGTGGCTGGAGTCAAATTTGAGCAAGCGATGGCTCGACTGGAAGTCATCGTCGGTGAATTGGAGAAGGGAGATCTGCCGCTCGATGAGTCGTTAAAGATCTTCGAGGAGGGTATCCGACTTTCAAAGAATTGTTTGAAAGTGTTGGAAGAAGCCGAAAAAAAAGTGGAAGTTCTCGTTCAGGACAAAAACGGCAAGAAACAGCTGCGTGCCTTCACGTCGGAGGACATTGACCAACGGGACTCCTCCATGGAGCCGTAGCTAGGGTATCCGTGGGAACCTCGGTTGCGTCGCATTCACTCCCCTCCCTCACTCCGCATGGGTACAAACCGACGCCGCGATAAAGATCGATGTGATCAGGTGCTGGTCACCAGAGGCCTGGCACCAAGTCGAGATCGTGCCGCTCGCATGATTCTGGCTGGGAAAGTCAAAAAGGACGGCGTGGTTGTCGATAAACCGTCCAGAGTGATTCCCGTCGATGCCCTCATTGAGCTGACGGAGGACCGGCAGCCGTTTGTCAGCCGAGGCGGAGAAAAGCTGGCGGCGGCTCTCGACGTGTCATCGATTACCCCGCAGGGGCGAATCTGTCTCGATGTCGGGTGTTCAACGGGAGGGTTTACGGACTGCTTGCTGCAACGCGGAGCGGTGAAAGTCTACGCCGTCGATGTAGGGTATGGCCAGTTCGACTGGCGGCTACGACAAGATCCACGCGTGGTATTAATCGAGCGGACCAACATCCGGTATATGGCGCGTTCCGCTGTCCCTGAGCCGATTGATCTGGCCGTGATCGATGTCTCCTTTATCTCGCTGACAAAGGTGTTCCAGCCCGTTCTTCCATTTCTGCGATCGCAGGCCCATATCATCGCCTTGATTAAACCTCAATTTGAAGTGGGTAAGGGACAGGTCGGTCGGGGCGGCGTGGTGCGCGATGAGGAGCAGCGAGAGCAAGTGGTTCAGCGAGTCTTGCGTTTTGCAGAGGAGATGGGACTCCAGCCGAATCAGGTAGTCGCGTCACCCATTAAAGGCAAGAAAAAAGGCAATGAAGAAATATTGGCTATTCTTGAGTACCGTACCCCGTTTCATGGTATGTAGGAAAGGCTACGGTCGACAGCTCAACGAGGAGGGCCAATGAAAGTACTGGTGACGGGCGGCGCAGGGTTTATCGGGTCTCACGTGGTGGACCGACTCGTGGAAGAAGGGCATCAGGTCGTCGTCGTCGACAATCTGGTCACGGGGAAGCGGAAGAATCTCAACCGTGCGGCGAGCCTCTACAAGACCGATATTACCAGCGGGCGATTGGAACGGGTGTTTCGGAACGAGCGCCCCAATGTGGTCCTTCATCTCGCCGCTCAGATCAGCGTCCGCAATTCGGTCGAGGATCCGGTGTTTGATGCGCAGGTCAACGTCCTGGGAACGATGAACGTGTTGCAGCAGGCGGTGCGATACGGGTGCCGAAAGGTTGTGTTTTCCTCGTCCGGAGGGGCCATCTATGGTGAGCAAGAGGCGTTCCCTGCTGCGGAATCTCACGTCAACAACCCGTTGTCACCCTATGGCATCAGTAAGCTTTGCGGTGAGCATTACCTGTCCTACTTCCAACGCACGAGTGGAATTCCAGTCGTGAGCCTTCGATATGCCAACGTCTATGGACCACGACAAGACCCTGAGGGGGAAGCCGGGGTTGTCGCCATTTTTATCCAGAAAATGCTGAACAATGAGCAGCCCATCATCAATGGAAACGGACGACAAACACGCGACTTCGTGTTCGTGGAGGACGTGGCTCAAGCCAACCTTGTCGCGATGGGCCAAGATGCACATGGCGTCTACAATGTCGGAACAGGTGTGGAGACCTCGGTGAATGAGCTGTTTGGAATGCTTGCCGGTCTGACTGGTTCTCCAGCCAAGGAGGTTCACGGACCGGCCAAGCTCGGCGAGCAGCTTCGGAGTGTGATTGACCCCTCCCGGATCAAACAGGAATTGGGATGGGAGGTGAAGGTCGACCTTGCGGAGGGACTCAAGCAAACCGTCGAATTCTTCCAGGGGAAAAATAGGTAGGCCGAACTTTCCGTAAGAGGCGTGATCGCTCTGGCTTCTCAGCCAGAGCGGTAGGTGCTCCAGCGGTTTTCGTTGATGTAAGCCCACCAGCCCGTTAATCTGATCAGTATCGAGGCACGCTGCCATCGATCTGAACGGACCACGCGTCGATCCCCCCGATCAAATTCTTCACGTTCGAAAATCCCTGCTGAAGCAGAAACCCCGTCGCATCGCCGCTGCGCATACCATGGTGGCAATAGGCGATAATCTCCGTGTTCGGATCCAGTTTTGAGAGGGATTGCGGCAAGGTGCCGAGCGGGATCAGTACGGAGTTATCGAGCTTGGCGAGTTGGTTCTCCCAGGGTTCGCGTACGTCCAAGAGTACCAGGTTATCCCCTTTATCGATCCGAGCCTTCAGCTCTTTCGGTGTAATGACAAAGCTCATGTGCAATCCTCCTATCTGAATGAAATCATAAGCGAGAGTCGAAAAGGCTGTCAATGCAGTCTGCTCGCTTTGTCGCGATCAGTCCTGTTCACCTCTTACTCTTCCCGCGCCATCTACCCACCGAATTTCCACTGTCCCAACCGCTCAGGGAGTTTCAGTGCCGCAGTGAGACGGCTGATGAAGTCTGACCGTGGAATTTCCTCCGCGCCGAACCGTGTGACATGAGGAGAGGACTGTTGGCAATCGATGATGCGAAAGCCCCACGCATGGAGCTGTTGGACAAGCCTGACCAGCGCGACTTTGCCTGCGTCATCGACCTTCGTGAACATCGACTCGGCAAAGAACGCCCCGCGGATCGCCACGCCATAGAGGCCACCGACTAGTTGGCCATCCTGCCAGCTTTCAACTGAGTGGGCGTAGCCGAGTTCGTGCAAGCGTGTGTATCCCTCCAACATTTCTTCTGTGATCCACGTCCCCCCTTCCGGATATTGCGGACGCGGCCCCGCACATTGCTCCATGACCTGTCGAAAGCAGGTATCGAGTGTGACGCTGAACACATTCCGGCGAAGGCATTTCTGAAGGCTGCGCGGCACATGAAGCTTCTCAGGAAATAACACAGCCCGAGGATCCGGCGACCACCAGAGGATAGGCTGATCGTCGTTGTACCAGGGAAAGATGCCTTGCCGATAGGCTCCGAGCAACCGCTCTGGTCGAAGGTCGCCTCCAACGGCAAGAAG
>JAHBWR010000044.1 GCA_019636875.1 Nitrospira sp. | reverse complement strand
TCAAATGCCGGAGGATTGGTTCCAGCCAGGAGCGCCGTAATCGACCAGTACTCTTCCGCCCGGAAGGCGTCCCGCTCCGCCTCGCGTTCACAGATCAACCGCATGGCGACAGACTGCACACGTCCCATACTGAGTCCACGCCGGACCTTGTTCCACAACAACTGACTCCCTTGATACCCGACGATACGATCCAACACTCTGCGAGCCTGCTGGGCATTCACCAATTTCATGTCGATTTCGCCCGGTGATTGCAACGCCCGCTTGATCGCCGACTCCGTGATCTCGTTGAACAAGACTCGGAAGATTTTGGTGTCCTTCTTTTTCTTCTTTGATTTTCCCAGCAGCTCCTGCTCAAGATGCCAGGCGATCGCCTCCCCTTCGCGATCGGGGTCCGGTGCCAGAAACACCTTATCCGCCCCTTCAGCCTTTTTCTTGATTTCAGCGAGGACCTTGGATTTCCCTTTGATCGTCACGTACTGCGGTTCAAAATCATTTTCGAGATCGACGCCCAACTTACTGGTCGGAAGATCCTTGATATGGCCGACCGACGCCATCACCGTATAGCCACGACCCAAGTACTTGGTGATGGTTCGTGCCTTCGTCGGGGACTCAACGATGATCAACGATTTTGCCATGAATACTCCGTCTACTTCCGATCAATTCTATCATCCGTACCAAATCTTCGGGAATCGTGCAACTAGAATGGTAGTCGGCGACGATTACGGGACATTAGGAACCAGAACGCGTTCAGGATCCGATTACTGACGAATGTATTGTTGACCCGGCAATTGGCGCACCCGCCCACTTAATTCCAATGACAGCAGAATCGCCGATACCTGCGCAGCACTCAACCCAGTGCGTTCGATCACCGCATCCACCGATTGCGCTTCATACGAGAGGGCTTCATAGACCAAGAGGTCATCCCGTTTCAGCGCTGGCGGCACGTCACGTGGTGTGCCCTCGAGTCGCATCATCGCTCGTTGACGTCCATCGACTTGAGGGAGAATCTCTTCAAGAATATCCTGTGCCCCTTCAATCAACTTGGCCCCCTCTTTGATGAGGCGATTAGATCCTCTACACGCATCCTCTTTCACGGATCCAGGCAATGCAAAGACCTCGCGCCCTTGTTCCAATGCCAGCTTGGCGGTAATGAGTGACCCGCTGTTGGTGGCGGCTTCCGCTACCAACACACCCAGTGAAAGTCCGCTAATGATCCGATTCCTCCGAGGAAAGTGATGACTGTGCGGAGCCGCGCCGATCGGCAACTCCGAGATAACGGCACCATGCGATTCAACGCTCCGGCGTAAGGCGTGGTGTTCCGAAGGATAGGTTCTGTCGATCCCACATCCCAGCACGGCAACCGTCCGTCCCTTTCCCGCTCCTGCCCCTCGATGCGCGGCTGCGTCGATCCCTCGCGCCAGGCCACTGACGATCGTGACGCCACGCTCCGACAGCTCTTTCGCAATCTCCTCCGTAAGGAGCCTGCCGGAAGCCGTCGCCCGTCGCCCACCCACAATGGCTACGGCGATGTCGTCTTGTTGGATCAACGCCCCGCTCACGTACAACAGCGGAGGAGGATCGGGAATGGCCTTGAGCCGAGACGGGTAGGATGGATCAAACAGGGTGAGCGTGTGGACCTTGAGGCGCTCGATGGTTTTCACTTGGCGATCAATCTGCTGCCGGATGGTGGTAGCAGGACCACGCCGTATCGATTCAGCCAACTCCGGGCTACAACCGGCATGCAGCAATTCCTCCGTGGTTGCGCCGAGAGCGGCGTGGGTTGAGCCAAACGCTTGGACTAGTTTGACAAGCGTGCGATCGCCCACCCCCTCAACCGCCTGGAGCATGAGCCATGACGTCAATGCTGCTTCGTCCATCTGAAACTCGTTGAAAGACAATTGTCGATCGAGGAGTCGTTTCAGCCAGAGGAGGTCATACGGTCAACAACGCTCTCCGTGGGAACGGACAGCTGAGACGGCGCAATACTAGAGAACGACCAGATCGTACTGTTCAAGATGCAGCTGGCTATCCGGAGTGATAATGATCTTCGCCGAACAATCGCGTTCCAACACCTCAATACCATGACGCTCTTCATCTTGGAGCAAGTCAGCCACCGTTGGGTGGGCTCCCACGACGATTCGTTGTTGATCCGATGCTGGCTCAATCCGTCGAATCTCACGAAAGATTTCGTAGGCTACCGTCGTAGGAGACTTTGTATATCCGCGACCTTCACAGTAGCGACACGGCTCGGATAGTGAGCGCAGGAGATCTTCCCGAACCCGCTCGCGTGAAATTTCGATCAAACCAAGATCCGAAATTCTGGAGATCCTCGTTCGCGCCTTGTCAGCCGCCATCGCATCTACCAACGCATGATAGACTCGATCCCGATTCTTTTCACGTTCCATGTCGATGAAGTCGACAATGATGATCCCGCCGATTCCTCGCAATTTGAGCTGATAGGCGACTTCCTTTGCCGCCTCGAGGTTATTGCGCACGATGGTTTCTTCTTGGTCGCGCTTCCCCACAAAACGCCCTGTATTGACGTCGATCACGGTCATCGCTTCGGTATGGTCGATGACCAGATAGCCGCCTGATTTGAGCCACACCTTCCGGCTGAGAGCACGCGCGATCTCTTGCTCGACCCCAAGATGATCAAACAGCGGCTCGTCTTTGTCGTAAAAATGAATCCGTGCCGTTTGCTCGGGAGAAAAGCGCTGGACAAATCCTCGAATGGCCTCATATTCCTCTCGCGAATCGATCCACAGCCGATCCACTTTCTTCCCAAACAGGTCCCTCACCACCCGGAAGCTGAGGCTCAAATCCGAATGCAGCAGCGCGGGAGCAGGCATCTGCTCCCGTTTGGTCAACACGTCCTGCCAGAGCACGTGCAGAAAGTCGACATCAGACTTCAGTTCGTCCTCCTTGACTCCCTCGCTGACGGTCCGGACGATATATCCACATCCCTGATGGCGGACTCGTCGCATAATTTCCTTGAGCCTGGCCCGTTCCTCGTCACGCGGGATACGCCGCGACACCCCGATATGATCGACGTTCGGCATAAACACCAGGTAGCGTCCCGGCAGCGAGACATACGTCGTGACACGGGATCCCTTGGTGCCGATCGGCCCTTTCGAGATTTGCACCATCAATTCCTGCCCCTCACTCAGCAGCTGTTCGATCGGCTTAGCGCTCTGACGCTTGGGCCTGAGCATATCCGCATCTTTGTCGTCTTCCTCGGCTTCCACCAGCATGTCGCCTGGCTCGGCATCCACCAACAGATCGGAGACGTGCATGAACGCGGCCTTATCCAACCCGATATCCACAAACGCGGCTTGCATTCCAGGCAAGACCTTGGCGACTCGTCCCTTATAAATATTTCCGACAAAATCCTTGTGCTTGGCGCGGTCTCCAAATAAATCGGTGACCACTCCACCATCGAGGACCGCCACGCGAGTTTCTTCTCGCGCGACTGTAATCGCAATTTCAACTCCCATACTGACTCCTTTGATTTGAAAACCCTTCGGTGATGAGAACGGTACTGGACGCGAGCGTAGGCCCAGGTCCTGAGTTCATACCGCTCCACCTAGTTCCGTGGGTCTTCGGTAATATCTCCTCCGAAAGACAGATGCCCATGGCTCCGATCGTTCGGTCTTCATTCAATAAAACAGGCTCAGTCGCTTTCGTTTGACATTCAGCAATAAGCCCAATGACGCCATCGTCATGATCGTGGCGCTTCCACCATAACTCACCAAGGGCAAGGGGATTCCGACGATCGGAAACATTCCCGCCGTCATCCCGATATTGACCACGACACAAAAACACAGCATGGCCACGATACCCGCAGCGAGCAATGCCCCAAGCTGATCTTTTGCTTTGGACGCAATCTCCAACGAGAGCCAGATCAATCCCACAAATAACCCCAAGAGAACCATGACACCCAGAAATCCCCACTCCTCCGCAAATACGGCAAACACAAAATCCGTATGCCCTTCCGGTAAGAACTTCAGTTGACTCTGCGTCCCCCCATAGAGCCCTTTGCCTAGAAGCTCACCCGATCCGATGGCGATCTTTGATTGTAGAGCGTGATAACCTTTCCCACCAGGGTCATAGCCTGGGTCGACGAACGCCATAATGCGCTGTCGCTGATAATCATGCAAGGACCCCCACACCCCTTCCCATGCGAACGGAAACAGCATGATCCCGAATAAGAGAATAAATCCAATGGCTTGAGAGCGAACCCCGACCATGAGCAGCATGGCTGCATACACGGCCACAAAGCTCAGTCCACTCCCGAGATCGGGTTGTTTCAGGATGAGGAGCAGACCAGGCAACACCAAGAGCCCCGGAACAATGACGCGTTGCAGCCACCCCACACGAGGGGCCTTTGAGTAATAATGCGCCAAGACCAACACGAGGATGAGCTTGGCGAACTCAGAGGGCTGAAAACTGAAGGGCCCCATCGCAATCCATCGTTGTGCCCCTTTGCTCGTTCGTCCTTCGAACAGTACAAAGACCAGCATCAGAAGGATAAACGCGTAGGCTGGATACGCAAACCGCGCCAGATCATGATAATCCGCCGCCCACATGATCAGAAAGGCCGCTGCACCTAACCCGATCCACATCAACTGCTTCAAGTAGTACGGGGTATTCCCGCTCTGCTGTCCCTGCGTGACGCTATAAATGGACAGCACCCCGATCGCAAGGATGGCCAGCATGAGGCCGACATAGCGAATGTCGAATCCGTCGAGGCCACGACGCTCGGTCAATCGATCGATCATGAGTCTTTGAAGCCTCTCTCGTCATCTACGCTCATGCCTGATAATCCGGAGGTGGCAACCGGTGCTGGAGCAGTGATGTTCATATACGCTTCAATGAGTTCTTTGGCGAGAGGTGCTGCCGCAGCTCCCCCATGTCCCATGTGTTCAGCGAGGACCGCTACCGCAATCTTTGGTGATTCCACCGGTGCAAAGGCCACAAACCACGCATGATCACGAAATTTTTTTGGAATACTTTCCTCGGGTCCTGTTCGCAACGCAGCCACTTGAGCCGTCCCGGTCTTTCCCCCGATGGTCACGATGGATGACTTCGCTCTCGTCGCAGTACCCTTCGTGACGACATCAGCCAATGCACTCTTAATGATCCTAAACGTTTCAGGTTTGGCATTGATTTTCCCGCGCGGAACGGCCGGCAATTCTTGGAGATTTCCCGTCGCTCGATCCATAACCGCTCGTACCAGCCGAGGACGATAGTTGACTCCGTCGTTGGCGACGGTGGCCATCATACTGGCCATTTGTAACGGTGTCACCGTCACAAATCCTTGTCCGATGGCTGCCGAGATGGTCTCGCCCGGCAACCAGGATTCTCGCTTGACCTTCTGCTTCCATGCCGGAGTCGGCATGATTCCCGATCGTTCCGACGGTAATTCCACACCCGTCGGCCTCCCAAGCCCAAAATCCTTGCCAAACTCCGCCATCACATCGATCCCCATGCGCTGCCCGATCGAGTAGAAGTAGACGTCGCAGGAATGGACCAACGCCTCATGAAGATCAACATATCCATGCCCGCCGGCTTTCCAATCTCGATAGAGTCGTCTCCCGAACTGATAGCCACCGGTACAATGAACGGTGCTGGACGGCGACATGGTCTTGGTTTCCAAGGCAGCGACGGCCATTGGGATCTTAAAGGTGGAGCCCGGAGGATACTGGCCTTGTGAAGCACGATTATTCAGCGGGCGCCCTTCGTCCTGCACGATTTCGACCCACTGTTTCGAGGTGAGCTCCCTTGAGAGAACGTTGGGATCAAAGGCGGGCCGACTAGCCATGGCAAGAATGTCCCCATTGTTCGGATCGAGTGCGACAATGGCGCCCTGCTCCTCACTAAGCAAATCTTCGGCCAACTTCTGGAGGCGCGCATCGATCGTGAGATAGAGGTCATTCCCCGCCTGCGGTTTTTCAACCACGGATGACTTTTTTTCGTGACCCAGCGCGTCGACCTCCACATTCTTCTGCCCGGCCGTTCCCCGCATATGCCGATCATACGACTTCTCAATGCCGTACTGCCCCACAATGCTGCCCTGGTGAAGGTCGTCAAACTCTGGCTTCTCAAGTTGATCCGCTGAAATTTCCCCGACATAGCCCAATAGGTGCGAGGCGATCAGCCCGCCTGGATAGTTGCGTTGGGACTCAACCTGAATCATGACGCCGGGCATGTCGAGACGACGAGATTCCACGAGCGTGGCATCACGCAACGTCATGCGGTCCTTGATTTTTCGTGGGAGCAATTTACTACCTTTGATCGCCATTTTTTTTCTCACGAGCGCTGGGTCCAACCCCAGCAATTCGCTGAGCTGTTGAATCAAGACCTCACGATCTTTCACATCTTCCAGCATCACATAGACACTGAAACTTGAGACATTATTGGCGAGGAGGATCCCGTTCCGGTCATAGATCAACCCGCGAGCCGGCTCAAGCAGAACCTGTCTAGTGCGATTATTTTCCGAGAGGTCTCGATAATACGGGCCCTCCAGAATCTGCAAGTGCCACAAACGAAGGCCAAGTAGTCCAACCACCAACAGGAGACCGACACGTAGCGCAAACAGCCTGCGGTGGAGATCGCCAAACTCTGTCTCGGGATAACTCGTCGACAACATACGACAATCCTAGGTCCGATATTCGGAGACCCACTGCTCAAGACTCAAATACCGGCTGATGAGCCAATACACAGACCCACCTATCAGCGCATCAAGAGCGGCTTGAGGCAATACCACGGACCAAAGAGCCCACCACACATCCTGTTGTGCGCTGAGCCGTAACACCACCGGGGTGACAAGCCCGACAAAGCAAGAGATCGCGAACAACCCGACTACCAGCAAGGGCGGTGTCAGATACGCCACCTGCCTACCGGCAAGGCCCGCGATAAATCCGACGCATCCTTTGATGATGGCCGCTGAGAGGACGTCTTGGGCAGAAAAGAGACTCATCGCCCATCCCACAACCAAACCAATCAGCAATCCCTCAAGTTCTCCTCCGAACAGTCCAATGAGACACACCGCCACAAATCCGAGATCCGGCTTAACCTGCCAGAGACTGACATGGGGCAACAGGACCGATTGAGCCGAGACGATCCCGGCGATAAGGGCGATGTAGGTCAGTGCTTTCATCGCTTTGACTTTGGCGCCTTCAGACGTTCCCCCTCGGTGGGAAAGGAGGTTGGGAGGATGACCAGTACTTCCTCCACATGGTTCGGGTCGACCTCAGGAACAAGTTCTGCGGATTGGAACAGCGCTTCGTCTTCTTTATCGATTCGTGTGATCGTGCCGATTGACAGACCACGAGGGAATCCTCCGACCAATCCCGACGTGACGACTCGATCACCAGGCCTCGCGTCGGACAGCAACGGAATGTATTTGAGTTGAGCCGTTCCATGGGTAGTCCCTCCAACGATTCCTTCGTCTCTCGTGCGCTGGATCAATCCGGCGATCGCATTGTTGGGATCCGTCAGCAGCAAGACCACCGAGGTTGAAGACGTCGTCTTCACGATCCGACCGACCACCCCGGCCGGAGTAATGACGCCCTGGTCAGACTCCAGCCCATCCGAAGTGCCCTTATTCAGAATGATCGTCTTGTACCAATTGCCTGTATCTCGGCCGATCACTTGCGCAGCGATCAGCGTCGGCAGCGCTTGTTGTTTGAACTCCAACAGAGCCGCGAGTCGGTCCGTGGCGGCCGCCGACTCTCGCAACTGTCCATTTTGCTCCTTGAGGAGATCCAGTTCTCTCCTCAACTGCCTGTTGTCTTCCTCAACCCCTTGGAGCGCCACGTAGTGATCCCAGACACCGGCGATCCGATCATGAACGCCGGCGACAGCTTGCAGAGGCCAGCTGATGATCCACCCGAAAGGACTTCCGACCGCTTGAAATACGGTTTGGAGTTGGGTCGGCAACAAGAGGAAACTCAGGACCAGAATGACGGCAAGTGCGAAGGCCACACGCCGAGCGTTGTAGGAGAGGCGGAAATTGACCATCCGCATGAGGGATGGCATCTTACCGAAGGTTGTTCGCTTGCGACATGACCGATACTTTCCGAAGGAGATCCAACTCGTCCAAAATCTTACCCACTCCCAACACCACGGAGGTGAGCGGATCGTCCACCGTAATGATCGGCAAGTTCGTTTCTTCGCGGAATCGTGTGTCCATGCCCTTGAGCAGCGAGCCGCCTCCGGTTAAGACGATCCCACGATCGATGATATCACCGGCCAACTCGGGCGGGGTGTTTTCGAGTGCGATCTTGATGGCGTTCACGATCGTCCCGATCGGTTCCTGTAGCGCTTCACGGACCTCCGCGTCGTCGATGACCAATGTCCGGGGGATGCCGGAGATTAAATCACGTCCCTTGATCATCATTGTTTTCCGCTCTTCGAACGGATAGGCAGAGCCGATTTCAAACTTGATACGCTCCGCCATATGCTCACCGATCAATAAGTTATATTTCTTCTTAATGTAATTCATGATCGCTTCGTCCATGCGATCACCGGCGACCTTCACCGACTCGCTGTACACGATCCCGCCAAGCGAAATGACGGCAATGTCTGTCGTTCCGCCCCCCACGTCGACGACCATATTGCCTGACGGCTCCGTAATCGGCAGTCCTGACCCGATTGCCGCGGCGACAGGCTCCTCGATCAAATAGACTTCTCTAGCCCCAGCTAACTCCGCGGAGTCGCGTACGGCTCGTTGTTCCACTTGGGTGATGCGGGAGGGCACGCCGATGATGATCCGGGGGCGGACAAACGCGCTTCGATTATGTGCCTTCCTGATGAAATGCTTGAGCATCTGCTCGGCCATCTCGAAGTCGGCGATCACGCCCTCCTTCATCGGCCGCACCGCAATGATATTCCCCGGCGTCCGTCCGAGCATCTTTTTGGCATCCGCTCCGACCGCCAGCACCTTTTCGCTTTTCTTCTCCACCGCGACGACGGAGGGTTCGTTGAGGACGATCCCTTTTCCATGCACGTACACGAGAGTGGTCGCGGTGCCTAAGTCAATGGCCAGGTCGTCGGAGAACCAACCGAACATATCTCCCGGGAACCCCACGGCATCTCTCCCTTCATCTTGGCCGGACGAGTTACAGTCCAACCGGTGTGCTTCGCGAATGTCTTACCTAGTCCGGAACGGCGAGTTGCCCGGCATCCAACACTTGTGTCCTGGCCACTTCATCGCCCAACCGACGACCTTGCTCATTTCCGATGATCAAAAAACTTTCGAACGCTAAAATGGCCAGAGACGCCAGCCATCCGATGTATGGAACCGCGTACGCGAGTTGTGCTCCACCAAGCGGGAGGTTCCGAATGATCGATTCTTGGAAGCCCGCTGATTCTCGGCCATCCACTCGTATCGTGTGTAACCCCACCAACCGTTTGCCGATACTTTTCCCGCCCGCGAACCCATCGGCAATCAGGATGTACGCCAGCCCGGAAAGAAAACCAACCGGCGGGGCAATTTCGCCCGCGGCCACCACGATAAACAGATCGATCAACTTCGCGATGAATCGATTCAGGACATGGGCCTTCGGGTAGACTCGTGATTCCTGCAACGTCGAGGTTGGCCCCTCCCTTATCAAGGGATCTCCTTGTAATTTGTCGCAAAGTATAACAAAACGCATCATCTTGCACAAACAAAGACCGAATCTTTTTCACAGGTTTCCTTACGATGCCGTTCTAAACCGGGCAAAGACCTTTCCAGCCGCTGCACTTTGGGGTACGAAGCGCAGGTGCCTACCGCTTAAGTCCATTCAGCTGGGGGTGAGAATCACCGCTCTTGCCTTCTACCTCCTCCAATCGGTAGACTTAATTCTTTTACCAAGACGAGGATCACGATGATTAAGACCATGCGCGATGCTGCGCACAACTATCCCTGGCTGCTCAAATCCATCATGATTATTTTGGCCGCGGCCTTCGTGATTACGATGGGCTGGTGGGGATTCGGTGAGGACGCGGGTGGGCCTGTCGCCAAAGTTGGCGCTCAAACCGTTTCCTTGGATGAGTTTAAGCGCACGTACGAAAATATGCGCCGCATCTACAAGGAAAATGTCACGAGTGAGTTCAAGGAAGAAGAATTCAAAGACTTCGTGGTCGGACAACTGGTCGACAGCCGCGTGTGGATTATCGCCGCTGAAGAAATGGGTGTACACGTTTCCGACGCGGATTTGCGCGAATTGATCATGAAGACTGAGGTGTTTCAGAAAAACGGTGCCTTCGACCCCGAGCTCTACAAGCGCATCCTTGCCGCAAATCATTTAACACCGGCTGCGTTTGAGGCGATTCAACACCAAGAAGTCTTGGCGAATAAAGCGCGAATGATCGTGCGGGATTCCGTTGCGCTCACGCCGGCCGAGGTTGAAGAAGGACAGTCCCTCATGGCACGACCACCGGATTCAGACCCGACTAAGGGAGCTGAATCCAGGCAGCGAGTGCTGGATGATATGCTGCTGCAGAAGCAGCAACGGGCGCTGGTCTCATTCCAGCAATCCATGAAGGCTAAACTGCCGATCACCATCCGACGGGAATTGCTGTAAAGCCCCTGTTGCCTTTCATCTTGTGATGGTGACCGGCGGAAGATTAAACGATCAGCATCGCGTCGCCGTAGCTGTAGAAACGATATCGCTCTTTGACTGCCTCCTCATAGGCTTTTCGAATCGGCTCGATACCGGCAAAGGCTGACACCAGCATGAGCAGTGTGGTTTTGGGCAGATGGAAGTTCGTCATGAGTGCATCGACGACTTTGAACTGAAACCCTGGTGTAATAAACAGCCGGCTTTCACCGGACATCGGCGTCATCTCCCCTTTTTCTTTCATGACCGTCTCAAGCGTACGGACTACGGTGGTCCCGACGGCAACCACCTGTCCACCGGCCTCCTTGGTGGTTCTGATCGCTTTCACTGCCTCTTCGCTGATCGTAAATCTTTCTCCACCCATTTGGTGATCTTCGATCTGTTCCGTCGTCACCGGCTTAAAGGTGCCGGGCCCAACATGGAGCGTCACGGTTGCTACGTTGATTCCCAAATCTTTTATCCGTTGAAACAGGTCTTGGGTAAAGTGAAGCCCTGCCGTCGGTGCGGCAATCGCCCCGCCGTGTTTCGCAAACATGGTCTGGTACCATTGATGGTCTTCCTGCACCGGCGCCCGTTTGATGTACGGTGGGAGCGGCATCGATCCACGTTCTGCAAGAAATGCATCGACTGACATCGGACACTCGACATCCACCTCAGTGCCCGTTGCGTTCCGCTTCACGATCGTCGCGAAGGACTGTCGATCGAATTCGATGACTTGGCCGACTCTGAATGCACCTTTGACCATTATTTCCCATCGGTTGGCACTCAGCTCTCTAACAAACAGCACCTCGACTGGCTTCCCAGTCGACTGTTTAACTCCCGATACCCTCGCCGCCAGGACCTTGGTGTCGTTCACCACGAGGAGATCACCCTGCATCAACAGATACGGGAGATCGGCGACATGACGATGAGAGAGCTGCTGCGTACCTCGCCTGAGGGTCAGGAGCCTCGCGCGATCGCGCGGAGCGACCGGTTCCACCGCGATCAACGCTGGGTCGAATGGAAAGTCGAAATCGGACAGGTGCATTATGACGGCGGGGCTATGGTGACCGGCATAGGAGGAGTCTGAGTCAACGACGCGTCCCGGAGTTCCGTCCCAGGGTAGTAGTAATTTAGAATGCTCGCGAACGAGTACCCCAATTCTGCCAGCTCTTTTGCTCCCCACTGACAGAGCCCGACCGCATGACCGGCCCCGTATCCGACAAGGACAAGATCGTCGCCGATCGATTCGATCGTAAACTGGGTGCTCGGCACGACCGTATACCCGACCACTTTACGCAGATCCTCTCCACGGATAATGAGCTCCCCATCTGAATGCAGAATCTTCAATGTTGCCACTCGTCCGGCACGACTATGGGTCAGTGGGGAGATTGCGCTAATGGTGCCGAGCATGAATCCTTGCTTCCGTAGTTTCTTCTCCAGTGTGTCCAACTGTACGGATACTTTCCACTGGTAGAATGGAGATGCCACGTCGAACGGACACTCGACCCCTTTCAGGTAGGGGAGATCCTTCGACCAGACATTCATCGCATCTTCCGTCACGCCGGCCGCCGTAGATGAGAAGGCGGCATAGATGGGAGCCCCCTGGTACGTCACAACCAGTCCACGAGTCGACTCCACTGCCAACGCAACCCGCGCATCGATGCCTTGCCGACCCCGATAGACCTGATCTTGGATCCCGGCCACGACGTCATAGCTACGAGTGGGACTCAGCATTTGTTGATAGAGGGCATAGGTCCGCGCAGCGACTGCCTGGACCTTGAGCATCTCGAGATGCCAGGTTGCGTTGACTTCTGCCGGGACCACACCCTTCACGTACTCCTCCAAGTCAACATGATTGACGACAAGCAGACTCTTTCCCCTCCGGAGGAGTTGGATCGCGCCACTCACTTGCATCGCGTCTTTCCCAGAGCTTGCCTGTTGCGAAGTCCGGTTCCCTTTTGAGGGGAGCAAAAGATCCAAGTCGTGACTTCGTGCCCTCACTATCAGGCGATCGGCCACTACCAGCGTTCCATTCAGGAACATCGACCGGCCTCGCATCTCAACCCGCACAGCCGTCCGATAAGGGCGAGTTTCCTGCTGATCATCCGTTACCACAATGGTCTGGCTACTTGCGATCTCCAGCTGTTGGACATCCCGAGCCAACAAAACGCGAATCGTTGAAGCCGCTTCTGCCGGCGGAACGGTCATACAGCCAAGGCAAACCCCTAGACTAAGGGCCAGCGCTGAGTACCTGGTTATGATCATCTCCGTAGGAGCCATCCTATGACATAAAATAGCAGACTGAGAAGCACGCTGAGGGCAATGCTGGTTCCGATGGGGAAGTAAAAGCTAAAATTCTCCCGCTTAATGGAAATGTCACCGGGAAGTTTTCCGAACCATCCGAAAAGGTTTCCCAACGCAGGCATGCGGTCGGCGATGAGGAAGAGCACACCGAGAAACACGATTCCGAGACCAACTCCGATCAAGAGCTTGCCAAACGTCGCCCATTCCGGCATGAACTTTTATCCCAGCTGACGGAGTGCCTCAACGTTGCTGTCGGGAGGCCTTGGCGATGCCTATCCGTTTATGAGGCATTCCGCAATTTGAATGGCATTCAGTGCTGCGCCTTTGCGAAGATTATCGGAGACAACCCAGAGATTGAGCCCGTTTGCAATGGACTCGTCTTCCCGAACCCGGCCGATGTAGACCTCATCCTTCCCAGTCGCGTCGAGTGGCATGGGATATAGCTTCTTGACCGGATCGTCGTACACTATCACACCCGGCATTGCTGCCAGTGCGGCTCGTGCGTCATTTGCCTTGAGTGGGCGCTCCAATTCCACATTGATCGCTTCCGAATGACACCGAAGGACAGGCACTCGCACCGTTGTCGCGGTGACCCGGAGGGTGGGTGTGCTGAGAATCTTCCGCGTTTCCTTTGCAATTTTTACTTCTTCCGAACAGTCGCCGCTTTCGCCGAACGATCCGATGTGCGGCAAGAGATTAAATGCAATCTGGTAGGGATAGACGTTGGTCGTCACGTCCCGGAACGCCAGTAAATCTTTTGTTTGATCCATGAGTTCATCCATCGCTGCAGCACCGGTTCCTGAAACCGACTGAAACGTCGTGACCACCACGCGTTTCACTCCAACTGCGTCATGAAGAGGCTTGAGCGCCATGACCAACGGAGTGGTCGTGCAGTTCGGAATCGACACGATGCCACGCGGCATGTCATGCAACGCGGAGGCGTTCACCTCTGGGACCACCAAAGGCACTCCTTCATCCATACGAAATACCGCGCTGTCGTCGATGACGGCGATGCCGGCTGACCCCAAACGTTGGCCGTATTCTCGGCTGATGGCATCGGTCGCGGAAATAAACGCAACGTCGACCCCTTCGAAAGACGAAGAGTCGGTCAATTCTTCGACCTTCCACTCCTTGCCCTGGCAGGTCATGACCTCGCCGGCCGATCGCTTCGATGCGAAGAGTCTCAGACTCATAAGCGGAAATTTGCGTTCTTCTAAGATGTCGAGCGTTTCCTTTCCGACCGCACCGGTCGCACCAAGGATCGCCACGGTATACCCAGGTTTGTTCTTGATCATGATATTCCTAATTCCAAGGCCAGGAAGCGAATACGATGATTAAATGTGTCGGCTACCAATAACGATCCGTCGTGATCGACGGCAATGCCAAAGGGGTAGCAGAGTCCGGCTTCTTTTGCATCGCCGCAATCACCCGAGTACGAGGCCTCCCCATTCCCGGCTACACAGAAGGCCGTTCCAGAATCCCAGTCCCATCGACGAATAAGATGATTGTCTGAATCCGTCATGAAAAGATCCCCGTTGTGACCAATCACAATTCCCGTCGGACGTGCGAGGCTTGAGGACGGGGGAGCGGACGGGGATTCGTACCGATACGTTGCTCCGTCACCCGCCACGGTGGAAATCAGTCCTGACGAGAGGCAAATGCATCGGATTCGACCGTTGAAGGTATCGGCCACGTACAGCCTATCAC
Organism: Nitrospira sp.; assembly: GCA_019636875.1. Classification (GTDB taxonomy): domain Bacteria; phylum Nitrospirota; class Nitrospiria; order Nitrospirales; family Nitrospiraceae; genus Nitrospira_D. The sequence goes on along the minus strand of JAHBWR010000044.1, from coordinate 10,854 downwards.
CTGCCAGGGCCAATCCACTCGGCCCAGCAAGGGCTGCACTTACGGCACGCTTCTCGTCTCCATCGTACGTCGCAGCCCCGGTTCCAGCGATGGTTTCAATCCGACCGGTGTTGAGAGCGACCACTCGAATACGATGGTTGCTCTGATCGGCTATGTAGAGCTTGTGCGGCTCATCAAGAATCAAGGCGGCCGGCTCGTTGAGGGTCGCCTCAGCTGCTGCCCCTCCATCCCCGGAGAACCCTGCTTGGCCAGTCCCGGCCAGCGTTGTAATAACGCCGGTGGTTGCATCCACCACCCTGACCCTATGATTCATGGTATCGGCAATATATACATTTCCTTCCCGATCGACGCACACCGCTGTCGGAAAATTAAGGCGCGCGTGAACTGCCAATCCCTCATCTCCAGCGTATCGCGTGATGGAGGGTATCCGATTCGTCCAATACCTAACCGTTCCACTCAAGTCCGCGTGTTGAGTATAAGTTGAATGACCATAGGTTGTGGGATCATGATCGGCAAGGAGATCCTCCTCCGTCTCAACGACTATACCGTCTGACGGAGCGATCATTCCCTCACCATCATGAACCACTACCCCTGCGATTGTGGAAATTCCTCCGGTCTCTCGATCAATTTTGCGAACGACGTGATTTTCTGAATCCGCCACGTACACATTGCCATGGCGATCGAGGCCGACCCCCTTCGGTTCGTTCAGACATGCCAGGACCGCAGATCCGCCATCACCTGAATAGCCGGACACCCCGCTCCCTGCCAATGTATCGATGGTCCATGCGGAAAGAATGGCTGCCATGACTCAGCACCAGTCAGTCATTGAGGTTCTTGACGATCGCCTCGCCCATCTCGACTGTTCCGACGATCTGCGCTCCTGGACTTTGGATGTCTTTCGTGCGATAGCCGAGGTCGAGCGTTTTCACGATGGCTCGCTCGATGGCTTGGGCTTCTTTTTCAAGCTGAAAGGCATACGACAGCATCATAGCAGCCGATGCGATAGTCGCGATGGGATTGGCAATGTTTCTCCCCGCAATGTCCGGGGCACTTCCGTGAATCGGCTCGAACAGCCCCACCTTCGCCCCGAGGCTAGCCGAGGGCAACATGCCGATCGAACCAGTGAGCATCGCCGCTTCATCACTGAGAATGTCTCCGAACATGTTATTGCACAAGAGGACATCGAATTGTCGTGGATTTCTGACTAGTTGCATGGCAGCGTTATCGACATAGATATGCCCCAACTCAACATCCGGATAGTCCCCATGAACCTCAACGACGACCTTACGCCACAGCTCGGAGGATTCCAATACATTCGCCTTATCAACCGAGGTCACTTTCTTATGCCGTTTCCTCGCTGCTTCGAACGCCACCTTAGCAATCCGCCGAACTTCTTCCGTCGTATAGACTTCTGTATTGACGCCCCGCTCCTGACCATTCGGCAGCTTTTCGATGCCTTTTGGCTTGCCGAAATAGATGCCACCAGTGAGTTCTCGAATAACGAGAATATCGATCCCATCGATAACCTCGCGCTTTAAGGTGGAGGCATCCACAAGATTCGCGTACACCTTCGCCGGCCTCAGATTGGCATAGAGCCCTAAGGCTTCACGGATTCCCAGGAGCGCCCGTTCCGGCCTAAGACTGTATTCTAAGCTTTCCCACCGTGGGCCACCTACTGCTCCCAGTAACACTGCGTCACTTTGCTTGGCGAGCGCCAGGGTGTCGTTCGGCAATGGCACGCCAAACTTATCGATCGCCTGCCCTCCGATATCGGCGGTCGAAAATTCAAACGTATGGCCATACTTTTCGGCGATCACTTTGAGGACTTTCACGGCCTCCGGAACGATTTCGCGCCCGACTCCATCCCCGGCTAGCACTGCAATCTTGGCCTTCACTGCGTCTCCTTTCGATCGTTCGCGATTTCCATGCGCTATTCCAATACTGTTTCATCTTCTTCCCGCCAAGCGGGATCGACCAGACACAAGAACTCAATATCGACTGGTCCTGTATTTTCAAGAAACTGATCACCACCAGGTTGAACATAGACCGTGGTTCCTGCTTCGATCTGCGTAACCTGGTCATTGATCGTGAATCGCCCTTGGCCGGAGATAAAGTAGTAGACCTCTGAGGACTTTAAGATATGCCGTTTTGACCGTTGCCCTGGAGAGAGCTTTCCATGGGCAAGGCTATACCCCAGATCAAGCGGGTGCTTGGCAGGGTGAAAGATCTCTCGTAACTTCGTATGGTCGCCGGCCACAAATTCCGGCCGGTCCTGCAGCACAACCTTCCACACGGCCCCGTCTCCTTCCAAGAAGGTTTTTCTGCCTCAGAATTGAAAACTGTACCGTGCGTGTCCTCGTCAAATCAAGTTCACCTTCTGCTCCCCTTGGGCTTGTTTGGTCGCAAGGTAGGCGAGCTTATTCAAGGCGCTGAGATAGGCGCGCGCTGAAGCGGTGATGATGTCCGTATCAGCCCCGTGCCCGGTGACAGTCCGACCATCTTCTTGAACACGAACTGAAACCTCCCCTTGCGCATCGGTTCCGCCTGTGATGGCTTTTACGACATACATCAGCAATTTACTCTTGGTCTGCGTGATTGCTGCAATCGTTCGGTAGACCGCATCCACTGGTCCGTCTCCTGTGCCGGTTTGTACCATGGTTTTGCCATCGACCTCCAGTTCGACGGTGGCGGTGGGAACCTGGTTGGTGCCGCTCGACACACGCAAGGCCGTCAAGGTGATACGATCAGCCATCTTCGATAACTCTTCAGAGACAATGACCTCGAGGTCTTCTTCGAAAATTTCCTTCTTTTGATCGGCTAGTTTCTTAAACCGTTCAAACGCGTGATTGACCTCTTCATCGCTGAGCTTATATCCCAACTCTTCCAGGCGTTGACGAAATGCGTGCCGACCGGAGAGCTTTCCCATCACCATCTGACTCTCAACCAACCCGATGGATTCCGGTCGCATGATTTCATAGGTGGTCTTATCTTTGAGTAAGCCGTCTTGATGAATGCCCGATGTATGGGCGAACGCATTGGCCCCCACGATGGCCTTGTTCGGTTGCACGACCATCCCCGTGATCTTACTCACTAATCGACTGGTTTTTGCGATCTCTTCGGTCTTAACACCCGTATCCGCATGATAGAAGTCCGTCCTGGTGCGAAGGCCCATCACAATTTCTTCCAACGACGTATTCCCCGCCCGCTCCCCGATGCCATTGATCGTACACTCGACTTGTCCGGCTCCGTTGATGATGGCTGCCAGGCTGTTAGCGACGGCGACCCCGAGATCATTGTGGCAATGGACAGAAATGACGGCCTGCTTGGAATTCGGAACCCGATCGCAAATCCCCTTGATCAGTGCACCGAATTCCTGAGGCACGGCATATCCCACCGTGTCGGGAATGTTGATAGTTCTCGCTCCTGCCGCAATGACCGCCTCGATGACGTCATAAAGATAAGCAGGATCCGACCTGCTGGCATCCATCGGGGAAAATTCAACGTCGTCGACATAGCCGCAAGCCCGCTGGACCATATCTACAGCGCGCTGCTTCGCTTGCTCCCGAGTCATCCGAAACTGGTGTTTAAGGTGGATATCGGATGTCGACAGGAACGTGTGGATACGCACCTTCGGAGCTCCTTGCAAGGCCTCCCACGCTCGATCAATATCTTCAGGACGCGCACGCGCAAGGCTACAGATCGTCGGCCCTTCCACTTCCTGAGCAATCCGTCGCACTGCCTCGAAATCGCCTGGCGAACTGTAGGCGAATCCCGCTTCAATAATATCGACGCCGAGCCTCGCCAGCTGTTTGGCCACCATGACCTTCTCCTCCACGTTCATGCTGGCGCCCGGCGATTGTTCGCCGTCTCTTAAGGTCGTGTCGAAAATTCTGATTCTGCGTGCCATGGTGCCACCTTTCTCCCTCTAGAAACACAAAAGCCTTCAGCCCCCTTAGTTACCCAGGGACGAAGGCTTAACACGCACTCCGTGGTACCACCCTGATTTAGCCTGATACCCATTGGTAGCTCAGGCCCTTCCTTAAGCCCCGTACGAGGGCAAGGCGGAATCTCCTACTCTTCGTTCAGAGATTCGGCTCGGAGGCGAGTTCGACGAAATCTAGGCTGGTTCGCACCACCCACCAGCTCTCTATAAAGGTACGGCATACCCTTTTCTAGATTATTCGCCTACTACTCCTCGTCTTCGCCATTCAAGACGTTGGGAAACCTCCCGATATCCGCGGTCAGAGTCGTGTTTCAATCGGTGACGGGTCGACTTTCCCAACACCCTTTTTCCCAGCAGACGGCACGACCAACCAATACAACTTTTCGACTGGCCCCATCAACGCATACCCCGCGAAAATGACAAATAACATGACGGCCGGCAGCGCTGCCACCATCATTAACGCAAGAATCCCCCACACAAGATAGGTGATCTGCCGGTGGCCTTTAAACTTCAACTCTTTGAAGCTGCGATACTTGATGGTACTGACCATCAAGAACGCCAACATCAAGGTCATGGTCAAGACTACGATCGGCTTGGATTCCGGTCCCATCTTGAGGATGTAATGATCGAACACCACCAGGGAAGCCACCACGCCGGCAGCAGCCGGGATGGCCAACCCGGTAAAATATTTCCCGTCTGCTACTGCGACCGTCGAGTTGAAGCGTGCCAACCGCACAGCCCCCATCGCCACGTACGCAAACATCACCGCGACACCGAATGTCCCCTGTCCGCTCAAAGCCCAGGAGTAGATCAATAGTCCCGGCGCAACGCCGAAGGACACGACGTCAGACAACGAGTCATATTCCAGACCGAATTGGCTCGTACTATTGGTCAAACGTGCCGACTTACCGTCGAGCACATCAAAAATCATCGCGACGAGGATCGCAATAGCCGCCTCCAGGTAGTTGGCATTGAAGACAGACAGGATGGCGTACACGCCGCAAAACAGATTGCCGGTTGTGAATAGATTCGGGATGAGATACATAGCTGCTTTTCTTTGCTTTCCTTCTTTCCCGAACGAATTCTTAAATCCGGTCGTCTTCATGGCAATTCTCCCACAATCGTTTCTCCACCTTTGACGTGGTCCCCGATCGCCACACGAACGTTGGTACCAATTGGTAGAAAAGTGTCCATTCTGGACCCAAACCGGATCAGTCCGAACCGTTCACCTCGAATGGCCTGGTCTCGTGGTGAAACCCAAGACACGATGCGCCGGGCAATAAGTCCCGCTACTTGGACACAGAGTACCTTGATGCCTTCGTTCGTTTTAATCATCACCGCGTTCTGTTCATTTCTCAACGTGGCTTCCGGCTTACTGGCCACCATGAACAGACCCGGTTGATATTGCACATCCTCGATGACCCCATCGCAAGGCATCCGATTGATATGAACGTTGAACACGTTCAAAAAGATCGTCACTCTTATGGAACGTTCCTTTAAATATCTCGGTTCAAACTCTTCCTCGATCGCGATCACCTTTCCATCGCCAGGAGCCACGACGAGGTTGGGGCCTTGCGGCACCACCCTGGCTGGATTCCGGAAGAACCAAGCCGAGAAGAGGGTCGCCACGCCTCCGAGAAACGCGACGGCCGGCCAACCCAACCCTCCTGCCAGCAGTGTAACCCCGGCCGGCGCTGCGATGAAGGGAATTCCTTCTTTGGCGAATGGAATACCGACGGCACGATCTGCCACGCAATTGCCTCACTCTTCCGAGAGACGTTCAAACAGGCTGACCAGCAAGGTCGCATCGAGTGAAAAGGCGAGGCGTACGGGTCTCTTGTACGTTGAGCCTTTGAACGACACGAGAACGAAGCTGACAGTCGGCTTCAACATCCCTAGTTCTTCGTCTTATCGACGAGCTGATCCTTCTTTAACCACGGCATCATCCCACGAAGCTTCGATCCGACCGCCTCAATCGGGTGCGATTCCCCCTTGGCAAGCAGCGCATTGTACACCGGGCGGTTGGCTTGATTCTCAAGCACCCACTCCCTGGCGAACCGCCCGGTCTGGATCTCATCGAGAATCTTCTTCATTTCCTGCTTGGTCTGTTCCGTGACAACACGTGGGCCTCGGGTAACATCGCCATACTTCGCTGTGGTGCTGATAGAATACCGCATGTTGGCAATTCCACCCTGATAGATGAGATCGACGATGAGTTTGACCTCGTGCAAACACTCGAAGTAGGCCATTTCTGGTGAATACCCAGCTTCGACCAGCGTTTCGTATCCAGCTTGGATCAACGAAGTCAGTCCACCGCACAGTACTGCTTGCTCTCCAAAGAGATCGGTCTCGGTCTCTTCCCGAAAATTCGTTTCGATCACACCTGCGCGCCCCCCACCGATCGCGCTGGCGTAGGCCAACCCAACCTGCTTCGTGGTGCCGCTGGGATCCTGATGGACTGCCAGCAGACAGGGAACGCCGCTACCTTTCGTGTACTCGGAACGGACCAGATGCCCTGGCCCTTTGGGCGCCACCATGAACACATTGATGGAAGCCGGCGGCACAATCTGCCCGAAGTGAATATTGAACCCATGCCCGAATGCCAAATAGGATCCAGGCTTGAGGTTGGGGGCGACATCCTGCCGATAGATAGCGGCTTGCGCTTCATCCGGCGCCAGTATCATCACGACATCGGAGGCCTTGACTGCATCAGCCACCGGCATAACTTTCAACCCGCTCTGCTCTGCTTTTTTCCAGGATGCCCCCTCCCGCAACCCGATCACGACCGTCACACCGCTTTCTTTCATATTCAGAGCGTGCGCGTGCCCCTGGCTTCCGTAACCAATCACAGCGACCTTCTTGTTTTGAATCTGCTGGAGATCGGCATCTTTATCGTAGTAGATTTTCATGGAACACCCTTTCCCTCATCTCATTCAGTATATAACAACCCGCCAATTTTCTCGTAGCGTGCTACTCGCGAGCCACCTTCTTCGCTTGAACCGCAGCGGAACGGACTGGTTCGCGAGCAACGGCGACTCGGCCGGTTCGCACCAAATCCTTGATCCCAAGAGGTTGCAGCAGATTGATGATCGCTTCAATCTTTTTAGGATCGCCGGAGACTTCGATCGTGTAGGTCGTCGGCGTTGAATCGATGACATTTGCCCGAAAGATATCTACGATCCTGAGCGCCTCAGCTCGATCCTGGTCCTTCGTATGAACCTTGATGATCGCGGTTTCTCGGGAGACAAATTCTGTTTCGTTCAGGTCCACCACTTTAATCACATCGATCAGCTTATTCAGCTGCTTCACGATCTGTTCAATGATCCGCTCATCACCCGACGTGACGATGGTCATCTGGGACATTGAGGGGTCGAGCGTCGGTGCAACCGACAAACTCTCGATATTGAACCCTCGCCCGCTGAACAATCCGGCCACTCGAGACAGAACCCCGAATTTATTTTCAACCGTCACCGAAATAATGTGTTCCATCTTGTTGCGTGTTGAGATTCGCGTGCTGAAAGCCGAGCCTGATCACTCAGCTCCGAGCGCGTCTCGCTCCCCACTTCCTCTAGGCTGTGAGCACCGTATCTTTATCTTCGGGCGTCACTTTCGTTGCGCCTGACTGCTTCTTCTTCAATTCAGGCGGATCTTCCAAAATCATTTCATGATTGCATCCACCAGCCGGAATCATCGGATAGCAATTTTCATAGGGATAGGTCGGGACATCCACGATGACGGGTTTGTCCGTCGCGATGGCTTCTTTCAGGACGGCATCAAGATCGCCCACCTTCTTGACCCGCAAGCCCACCGCGCCATAGGCCTCCGCCAGCTTCACAAAATCTGGAGTCGTATCCAGATAGCTGGAGGCATAGCGCCCTTCATAAAAGAGATCCTGCCACTGCCGGACCATGCCGTGAAATCCGTTATTCAGGATAATGATCTTCACCGGCAATTTGCTCACGACAGCCGTCGCCATTTCCTGCATGTTCATCTGGACACTGCCATCACCGGCGATACAGAGCACCAGCCGATCTCGGAACGCAGCCTGTGCACCCATCGCCGCTGGGAACCCAAACCCCATGGTCCCAAGCCCACCGGAAGTGAGCCATCGATTCGGTTTGGCCAGCTTGAAATACTGGGCGGCCCACATTTGGTGTTGCCCGACGTCGGTTGCGACGATCGGGTCCCGATCCTTCGTCAGCTCGTACAATCGTTTGACTACTTGCTGCGGTTTGATCGGCCCATCCTGCTCCTGCTGATAGGTCAAGGGATGAGCCTGTTGCCATTCTCGAAGCTGATCCCACCAGGGTTTCCGAAGGTCTTTCTGTTCTCCGTTGACGGTCGCGCGGAGGATCTGGTTCAACTCACGGAGCACAGTTTTGCAATCACCGACGATGGGAATATCCACGTGGATGTTCTTCCGAATGGACGTCGGATCGATATCGACGTGGATCACCTTCGCGTGGGGACAGAACTCCGACACTTTCCCGGTCACTCGGTCATCGAACCGGGCACCAATCGCGATCACCAGATCGGAATAGTGCATGGCCATGTTGGCTTGATAGGTCCCGTGCATTCCGAGCATCCCCATAGAGAGGGAGTGTTCCCCTGGAAACGCACCAAGCCCCATCAATGTCATATCTACTGGGATCTGCGTCATTTCGGCCAATTCGAGGAGTTCTTGCGACGCTCCGGAGAAAACCACACCACCGCCGACGTAGAGAATCGGCTTTTTAGCCTTCATGATCGCTTCAGCAGCCTGTTTGATCTGCCATTTATTCCCATCATAGGTCGGATTGTACCCTCGGATCGAGACCGCGTTCGGATAAGTAAATTCGGCTTTAGCCATCGACACATCTTTCGGGATGTCGACGAGCACCGGACCTGGACGACCAGTAGTGGCAATATAAAATGCCTCTTTGATCGTACCGGCCAGATCGTTTACGTCTTTGACGAGAAAATTATATTTTGTGCAAGGGCGACTCAACCCGACGTTATCCGCTTCCTGGAAGGCATCATTCCCGATCAAATTCGTGGGAACTTGGCCGCTGAAACAGACCAGGGGGACTGAGTCCATATAGGCATCGGCTAACGCCGTAATGACATTGGTCATGCCGGGACCGGACGTGACCAGACAGACTCCGGCTTTCCCGGTCGCTTTGGCATACCCTTCTGCCATATGGCCAGCGCCCTGCTCATGACGCGTTAAAATGACTTCAACGTCCTTCTGCTGATGGAGTGTATCGAAAATCTTCAAGACGACTCCGCCTGGCAGCGCAAAGACGGTTTTCACTCCTTCACGCTTCAGGCATTCGATGAAGATTTCAGCACCGGTGAGTTTCATGACAACCCTCCCTCTCACTGCTTGATCGGATCTGCTGGTCTCAGTCGGACTTCAGAAGACAGGCCCGGCGGAGGCTGCATCATCATGCAGAAATGTTTGTGAAATCAAGGGGAAAGATACAAGATCCTAGCATCCTCACTCGGATCCCGTCAACACGCCGACGAACGAAGCCCGGAGGGGAATGGTCCAGAATCCGCTCAGAAAAGCATCGAGGTCCAAGAGAGCGTGGGCGGAAGACCTATAAGCCGGATTCTGTCCCGCAAAGGAGTTTCCCCCTTTGCCTCGATGATCATTTCTCTGGGATTCGAGTTGCCCCGAACCTCAAGCGACCTACCCGAAGACCTCGACCGGGCCAGCCGGCGTGCAGAACTCAGTCATGAGTTCAACACTTGTCTTCCTATTTGGCCTTGCACCGGGCGACGCTTACCGTGCCGGTGATGTCACCACCACCGCGGTGGGCTCTTACCCCACCGTTTCACCCTTACCTGAGCCGCAGCGACCAAGGGATCCCATCGCGGCCATCGGCGGTTTGATTTCTGTGGTGCTGGTGTCGGATTGCTCCGCCTGGGAGTTACCCAGCGCCCTGCCCGTGGAGTCCGGACTTTCCTCTCGATGTACGAGGCACCGAGCGACCATCCAGTCTTCCACCCACGCCTGTTTAGTATAAAGAATGATACTCGCCGGCCACAAGCGAACGGCCAAGGCAGTGCACCCCTTACTTCCCACCAACTTCCGGGAGTGGAGTCGCCGGCATCTGAGCCCTCTTCTGATAAATCGCCATCGCCTCAGGCATCCACTCTCTTAATTGCTCGATGCGGGTATCGTGGCTCGGATGGGTCGACAGGAATTCGGACGGCCCAGCTCCCCCTGTCGCCTGTCCCATTCGTTCCCAAAGCGCCACAGCCTCGCGGGGGTCATACCCAGCTTCGGCCGCCAGGAGAATCCCAACATAATCCGCTTCCGACTCATGCTTTCGGCTGAACGGAAGCAGCACGCCGACCTGCGCTCCTGCCCCAAGGGCTGCCATGGTCGCCTGGCCCAGCATCGGATTGCCACCGCTCATGCCAATTGCGGCTCCGGCGACTTGTAACAACGTGTTCGTGACTTGCCCCTGACTCATGCGTTCCGCCCCATGACGAGCCAAGGCATGGACCACCTCATGCCCCATCACCGCCGCGAGCCCCGCCTCCGTCCTGGCCATCGGAAAGATGCCGGTGTAGACGGCCATTTTGCCGCCAGGCAGCGCAAAGGCGTTGGCTGTCTTATCATCCTTGATGACCGTCACTTCCCACTGAAACTGTTTAGCCATCTCGGCATACTTCGATCGCTTCGCCGCCTCCACAATCCGAGCCGCCACGCGCTTCACCGGTTCAACCTCACGAGGATCTTGCGAAGGGCGCATTTGAGGGTCACTCTTCACCTGATTGTACGCCTGAGCCCCCATCTGCATTTCTTGCCCGATGGACGTCATCAATAACTGCTTGCGACCGGTATAGGGATTCGTCTCACATCCTGTTATGCTCCCCGCGATGGTGAGCATACACAATACTACCGTTGCTTGCTTTAA
>JAHBWR010000043.1 GCA_019636875.1 Nitrospira sp. | reverse complement strand
GCAATGGCGCTCAGACAGCAAGCGACAGAGGTTGGCATACCCGTCCGGTGTCTTGGCCAACAAGACTGCACGATGGTTGTTGGTTGTCAGTTCAGCGCCGAGAATCGGTCGGAGGCCATGCTGCTTGGCCTGCTCGATGAATCTGATGGCTCCGTACAATCCATTCGTATCAGTCAGGGCTATGGCCGGCGAGCCCTGTTGTTGTGCTACGGTGCAGAGTTCCCCTAGTTGCGATACTCCACGCATCGACGAATAGGTGGAATGAACATGAAGGTGCACGAACTGAGTACCAGTCATCGTACTGTTCGTCCCCAGGACAGGGCCTGTTCGCCGAATTTTTCGCGAATCTGATCCAGCGCCAGCGCGAGGCGGTGAGCGCGGGGAAGCGAGAGAGAGTCCGATCCGTCGAAGAGCGACAGTTGCTGCGCCGGAGGTTCCAGCCGACTGACTCGAAGCATCATCCGTGTGAGACGCACCCGTCGGGTGAAACAGCGGTAGAACAGTCGTGTCAGTGCTGGTTGGAGGTCGACTTCCCAGAAGGTGCCTTGCGGCAATGGTTCCTCCGCTGTCCGCTCGACATGGTCGCTATGCCGAACCGTCAACACGAGAAGCCGGCATACACGCTGGTGTTGCCGAAGCGTTGTGCAAATCTGTTCCAATAACCGGTATAGCCGTCCCAGTAAGACCCGATCATCTATGTCATCTGGATCGAGATGAAGCGAACGCTCGATAACCGGCTGTGCGATCGGGGAGTGCACGGGAGAACAATCGATGCCTTGAGCCCAGTCGTGCAGCATATTGGCAGGAGTGCCGAGAATGGCTTGCAGGTGTGCGAGTGAAACAGCGGCAATCGCTCCGAGTGTGATGAGATTGACGTCTTTCAATCGTTGCCAAATGCGGGAGATGGTGGCCTGGTGAAGGCCGGGGAGCACCATGGTCGGCAATGGAGCGAGAAATGACTGTTCCGCCCCTGAGTGGATCGACAAGACTTGAGGTGGTTTTGTCAGCGTGATCGCGGCCAGTTGTGAGACCAACTTGTTGCCCGCCAGTCCGATGGTGCTTGGCCATCGTTGTTGATGGGCCAGCTCTCGACTGATGCGGGCGGCGAGATCGATGGGGGGGCCGAAGAGTCGGGTCGTGCCGGTGAGGTCGAGGAAGAGTGAACCGGGTTTGATCGATTCCCAGACCGGTGCAACGGATGAGATGTGCCGTTGCAGCTCGCGGTGGGCGGCGTGAGCGAGCGATGGATCTGGGGGGATCACTCGCAGGCCAGGGCAGATGAGCCGTCCAAGGTCAACGGGAATACCTATCTGAAGGCCTTCGTGAAGCGCTTCGGTGGAAATTTCTCGAATCAGTGCGCGGGGTGTATGAGTTGGCGCCACGACGACCGGCCTGCCCCGCAACGCACTGTCAGCGGCACGGGCCAAGACGATTCGAAAAGCAGGAATCTGAAGACAGACAATATGTCGATTCATGATGCGCTGTAAAGTAACCAATGGTTACAATCTGGCATGTTTCTGTCAATGCCGGAAAAGTCCTTAATGAAGACAAAAGTCAGATCGATAGCTCGTACATCAGGCCGGTTTTGAGAAACCGCTCGTGAGCGGATTGCCTCAGGCTTTATTGACAGTGTGAGAAATCCTGTGCTACGGTCCGCCGTTCTGTTCGTACAAATAGGTACCCTACACCTCGCTCCCGACTGGTTCGGGGGCCTTTGTCCAGGAGGATCGCTGCATGGAGCTCTACGAGTCTCTGTTTATCATTCGTCCGTCCGTTTCTGATGAGGAGACAAAAACCCTCATCGACAAGATGAAAAGCGTTGCCGATAAGACCGGCGCCGAGTTCATCAAGGCCGAAAATTTAGGGAAGAAGAAGCTCGCCTACGAAGTGCGGCGTGAGCGGAAGGGTACGTACGCCTATTTCTATTTCAAGGCTCCGAACAATACCGTCGGGGAATTGGAACGGGCCTACCGCTTGGAAGACAACATCATCAAGTTTCTGACGGTGCACCACGAAAAACCGTTGGTGGAGCGGCGTCCAGTCGAAGCCTCAGCACAGGGGTCTGACGGTGGCCGGGTTTAATAAAGTCATCTTGATGGGGAATCTCACCCGAAACCCCGAGCTTCGGTACACGCCGAACGGGACGCCGGTGGCGAGTTTCGGCCTGGCAGTCAGCCGTCGGTTCAAACAGGGTGAAGACCTGAAGGAAGAAGTGTGTTTTGTCGATATCGTGGTGTTCGGCAGACAGGCGGAACATTGCGGACAGTACTTGAGCAAAGGGAATGGGGCCATCATCGAAGGTCGGTTGCAACAACGTCGATGGGAAACCGAAGACGGCCAAAAACGTAGCAAGCACGAAGTGGTTGCGCAAACGGTGACGTTCATGCCGAAACGTCAAGAGGGCGGCATGGGCGCCGAACCTCCGATGCATGACGACCCGGGGTATGACATGAGTGAAGAAGGTTAATGCTAAGCGCATGAGGAGGCAGCATGGATCGAGGTGACAGCGAACGCGGAGGCGGGGGGCGGTTATTTCAGCGACGACGTCCCTGTCGATTTTGTTTGGATAAGATACCGATCGATTTCAAGGATGCCGGCTTGCTCAGAAACTTTTTGACTGAGCGTGGGCGTATCGTTCCTCGTCGTATTTCCGGGAATTGTATGCGGCATCAGCGTGAACTGACGGTGGCCGTCAAGCGAGCGCGGCATATTGCTATTATCAGTTTTGCTGAAGAGCGATGAAGAACGTGCTCGGCGATATCTGGGACAGCAGTACGTCGTCGAGAATGACTATGGATATCTTGACACCGAAAATTGTGGATATCACGGCCGATGGCCTTTCCTTGTCGGGAGACCTGACAGGCGAAGAGTTGGGGCTGGCTGATGCCGATGTGTCCATTCGCGGAACGGTGGCTGTGGGATTGGATCTTCGAGCGATCGAACGTACCTTCTATGTCACGGGAGTTGTGGAAGGGACGGCGATTCGCCAATGTGTGCGCTGCCTTAAGGAGTTCGATGACCCGTTGGCGTTTTCGCTACGAGTCGTGTACGAGCGGGAAGTGAAAGCGACGGCATCTGTGCCAAAGCGCGACGACATTCGAAAGAAAAAGGCGACGGCTCTTCCTGAGGTTGAAGAGGAACAGCAGGACGACGATCGCTATTACTTTACGGGTGATCATCTGGAGCTGGCCCCGATGTTGCGCGAACAGGTGATTCTCGCATCTCCGATGCACCCTCTCTGTTCCGACACGTGCCTTGGGTTGTGTCCGCGATGTGGGAAGAACTTGAACGAAGAACCCTGTCACTGTGCTGCAGAACCGATGGAAGGTCCATTTCAGGTGTTGCGCACGATCAAGGAAAAACTGCGAGAGTCCAACGATCACTGAGCGGCGTTCAGGGTCGAGAGGAAGAAGGAGTCACCATGCCGAATCCAAAACATAAACATTCACGGGCGAGACGCGATAAGCGCCGAACTCAAAAGCTGCGCATGACCCTGCCAGGAATGGCGGTATGTCCGCAGTGCCATGAGGTAAAGCTGCCGCACTATACGTGTTTGAATTGCGGCACGTATAAAGGCAAGGCCGTAATCCAGGTTGAGGAAGCGTAAGCGGAATGTCGAGCATCCGTCAGTATGCCAAGAGGCCGGACGTTGACGGAGCACGGGATGTTTAGGGGCGCAGCAGTGGCCGTGTTGTTGGGAGCCGCCTAGCGAACGAGGCGGCCCGTTACAGAGAGATTCCAGCGCGTCGATTGTGAATTCAAGGGGACGACGCGTGGTCACCCACTCTTTCCGACGTCATCTGTGAGTACACCATCTCGTATGAAGATTGCGCTTGATGCGGTGGGGGGAGACCATGGCCCCGCCCCGTGCATCGAGGGCGCCGTTCAGGCTGTGAAAGAGTTCGACGTCGAGATTATCCTCGTCGGCGATGAAACGACGCTCAAGCAAGAATGTGCCCGCCTCGCCTGCCACGATTCCCGTGTGTCTATTCGACACGCATCCCAGGTCGTTGAGATGCATGAATCGCCTGCCGCGGTGGCTCGCAAGAAGCGAGACTCGTCTATCTGGGTCGGAACGGAGCTCGTGAAGACCGGTCAGGCTGACGCGATCGTGAGTCCCGGCAACACCGGGGCGAGTATGGTCGCCTCGTTCTTCTTGCTGGGGTTGGCAAAGGGGGTCGAACGACCGGCCATTGCCACCAGCCTGCCGACGCTGAGCGGGGAAGCGATCATGCTGGATGTTGGAGCGAATGTCGACTGTACCGCCACGCACCTTGAGCAGTTTGCGTTGATGGGGAACGAATATGCAAAGCATCTGCTGGGAAAACCGAATCCTCGCATCGGGCTGCTGAGTATCGGAGAGGAAGATACCAAGGGTAACGAGGTTACCAAAGAGGCATTTAAGCTGCTCAAGAGCAGTTCAATGAATTTTGTCGGGAATGTTGAGGGGCGCGATGTCTACAGTGGAATCGCCGATATCGTGGTGTGTGACGGCTTTATCGGCAATGTCGCGCTGAAAATTTCGGAAGGGGTCGCTGCGATGATCAAACGGCTCCTGATCAAGGAAATCTCCGGCCATTTTCTTGGCCGCCTTGCGTACCCCTTCATCTCCGGTCCGTTACAGAATCTTAAGCGGAAAATTGACTATGCCGAGTTCGGTGGGGCTCCGCTTCTCGGAGTCAACGGGATTACGATGATTTGTCATGGGCGTTCGTCGGCCAAGGCGATTAAAAATGCGATTCGGCGAGCCAAAGGAATGGCCGAAGGGCGGGTTCGAGAGCAGATCCAGCGAAACATTGAGGCCAGTCACTCCCATCCGCCGGTGGAACTCGAGACATGAAAGCGCGCATCGCTGGAACCGGATCCTATGCCCCTACCAGGGTGCTGACCAATGCGGACCTTGAGGGTATGGTCGCCACCTCCGATGAGTGGATTCGAGAGCGGACGGGCATCCGTGAACGCCGAATTGCCGCGACGGGAGAAGCCTGTTCGGATCTGGCGGTTCAAGCCGGGAAGCGGGCCTTGACGGCTGCCGGTGTGGCGGCGAGTGATCTCGACATGATTTTGGTGGCGACGTGCACGGGTGACTTCCCGCTTCCGGCCACCGCGTGTCTTGTGCAGCATCAACTGGGCGCCACGAAAGCCGGGGCCTGTGACCTTTCCGCAGCCTGCTGCGGGTTCGTCTATGCCTTGTCGGTAGCGGATGCCTACATTAAAACAGGGATGCGCCATGTCTTGGTGATCGGATCCGAAGTGATGTCTGCCATTACCGATTGGACCGACCGGAATACCTGTGTGCTGTTCGGGGATGGGGCAGGGGCGGTTGTCCTTAGTGCGAGCGATGGTGAGCGGGGGATTCTCTCCACCGACCTGCGTTCCGATGGAACGCTCTGCGAGCTGATTATGGTGCCGGGAGGAGGTTCTCGGACTCCGCCATCCGAAAAAGTGCTGGCCGAACGTCTGCACTACATCAAGATGAAGGGCAACGAGACATTCAAAGTCGCGGTGCGTACGCTGGAAGACATCGCTCGTGCGACTCTTGCAGCCAATCATGTCGAGGTGGAAGATCTTGATCTCTACATCCCTCATCAGGCCAATGTACGGATTCTCAAGGCGGTGATGGAACGGCTCGGTCTTCCGATTGAAAAAGTGCTCCTCAATCTGGATCGGTATGGGAATACGTCGGCGGCATCGATTCCGATCGCGATGGATGAAGCGGTTCGTGAGGGTCGTATCAAGGACGGCTCTTTAGTGATGCTCGGGGCGTTCGGAGCTGGCTTGACCTGGGCCTCTGCGATGATTCGGTGGTAGACGGCCATTCTGGCCGTTCAGTGAAGGTGGCAGGTGAAAACTTTTCCCGTTGACTTTGCACGGTATTTCTAAGATATCTAACCCCCCATGGCTTTAGAAATCGGGTTTGTTTTTCCAGGGCAAGGGTCCCAATCGGTTGGAATGGGAAAACTGCTCTATGACGCGTATCCCTCGGTCAGGTCCGTCTATGAGGAGGCTTCCTCGGTCCTGGGATATGACGTCGCCGCATTGTGTTTTACCGGACCTGCGGAGCGGCTCAATCTCACGGAGTTTACCCAGCCGGCTCTCCTGGTCAGCAGTATGGCGGCATTTACACTCTTGGAACCGGCTGGGATCAAGCCGGTTGCGGTGGCGGGTCATAGTCTCGGCGAGTACTCGGCGTTAGTTGCGGCAGGCGGACTCGGATTTCGAGATGCCGTCGGTCTGGTTCAAAAACGGGGGCGCTACATGTCTGAAGCCGTGGCCCCAGGAACTGGTCTGGTGGCAGCATTGTTGGGGTTGACGGCTGAGGTGGTGAGGGATGTTTGCCGCCTTGCGTCATCTGCCGGGGTTGTGGCGGCGGCCAACTTCAACTCCCCGGGACAGGTGGTCATTGCCGGAGAAAAGGCAGCGGTAGAACGGGCGATCGAATTGGCGAAAGCCCAAGGTTGTAAAAAAGCCATTCCTCTACCAGTAAGTGTGCCGGTTCATACCCCGTTGATGCAACAAGCTGCCGATCGACTGGCAAAGGATTTGGCCCAGGTTCGATGGTCGGACCTTCGTGCGCCGCTGGTGAATAATGCTGAAGCGAAAGCAATTCGTCGTGCCAATGAGATTCAAGCATCGCTGATCCGCCAGTTACCGTCTTCTGTCTTGTGGGAGGATACCGTGCGCACCATGGGGACGATGGGAGTCACGACGTTCGTCGAGGTCGGCCCGGGGACCGTCCTCGCGGGATTGATCAAACGAATTTTGCCGGAGGCAAAATTCATGAACGTCAACGATCCAAAGTCGCTCGATGCGACGCTCGGGGCGGTCAGCTAAGCCCTGATGGACTTCACAAAGAAAACCAGGTGACGAACTCCCTATTGGCCTGTTAACGTATCGCCTGAAAGGTCTCTTATGTCACTACAAGGAAAAACTGCGATTGTAACCGGCGCTGCTCAAGGTATCGGCCGAGCTATTGCTGAAAACCTTGCCCAAGCCGGTGCTGATATCGCTGTGGCCGATCTCGATCCTGGGCGCTCGCTCGAAACCATCGGGGCCATCGAGAAGCTTGGGAGAAAAGTATTAAACTTGAAAGTCAACGTTGCTGACAGCAACGAGACCAAAGCGATGGTTGAGCAGGTGATGAAGGCCTGGGGAAAGATCGACATCCTGGTCAACAATGCCGGAATTACTCGCGATGGGCTGCTCTTGCGGATGAAGGAAGAGGATTGGAATCTCGTTCTTCAGATCAACCTGAACGGTACCTTTAACTGCACGAAGGCTGTGTTGCAGCCGATGACCAAGCAACGATATGGCCGCATCGTGAATATTGCCTCGATCGTGGGAGTCATCGGGAATGCCGGCCAGGCGAATTACTCTGCGTCGAAGGCCGCTGTCATCGGATTCACCAAGACGGTTGGGCGGGAATATGCCAGTCGCAATGTGACGGTGAATGCGGTGGCGCCGGGGTTTATCGATACGGCCATGACCCACGGGCTTCCCGACGATGTGAAGGATACGTTGTTGAAACAGATTCCGCTGGGTCGATTAGGAACGCCTGGGGATATCGCCGCAGCTGTGCGGTTTCTTGTGTCAGAGGAGGCGGCGTACATTACCGGTCATGTCCTGCACGTGAACGGTGGGATGTTGATGGTTTAGAAGCATACACTTATCTTTGGTGTACGGCCGTTTCAGATCCCCATGGAACGGTGGAGAGGGAGTCATATTGGGGAAGGAGGTAGTCATAGCGATGGCAACTGTCGAAGAGCGAGTCAAGAAGATTATTGCTGAGCAACTCGGTGTGGAAGAAGATGAGGTGACGCCGGAAGCCTCCTTCGTCGAAGATCTTGGCGCGGATTCGCTCGATACCGTCGAGCTTGTGATGGCGCTCGAAGAAGAATTCTCGATCGAAATTCCCGATGAGGATGCCGAGAAGATTTTGACTGTCGGGAAGGCGTTGGATTATATCAAGGAAAAATCCTAGGCATGGCACAAGAAATCTCCAATCCGGCCGCACGACGTGTTGTGATAACCGGTCTTGGGCTGGTTACCCCACTCGGCACGGGTGTGGAGAAGACCTGGAAGGCAATCTGCGCCGGTGAGTCCGGGATCGCGAGAATCACCAGGTTTGATCCGACAGGATACGATGCGCAGATTGCGGGTGAGGTTAAGGATTTTGATCCGGCTCGGTTCATTGAGAAGAAAGAAATTAAGAAGATGGATACGTTCATCCACTACGCCGTGGGGGCTGCCCAGTTGGCGGTGGATGACGCCGGGTTAAAAGTCAAGCCGGAGGAAGCTACCAAGGTTGGGGTGTATATCGGTTCTGGAATCGGCGGGCTTGGGTCGATCGAGCACTATCATGATGTGCTCAAAGAGAAGGGACCCGGTCGAGTCTCCCCATTTTTCATCCCCATGACCATTATCAATCTTGCCTCGGGGCAAGTCGCGATTCGGATCGGCGCCAAGGGTCCGAACTCGTGTGCCGTGACGGCGTGTGCTACGGGCAATCATTGTATCGGCGATGCCTACCGACTGATTCAGCGAGGTGATGCCGATGTGATGGTTGCCGGAGGAGCCGAAGCCGCGGTGACCCCGCTCGGGGTTGCTGGATTTGCCTCAGCCAAAGCGTTGTCGTTCCGGAACGACGAGCCGACGAAAGCGAGTCGCCCGTTTGACAGGGACCGAGATGGGTTTGTGCTAGGAGAAGGGGCGGGTGTGGTGGTCATCGAAGAACTGACACACGCCCTTCGGCGCGGAGTGAGAATTTACGGTGAAATCATCGGGTATGGGATGAACAGCGATGCCTATCACATAACGGCCCCACCGGAAGAAGGTGAGGGGGCTGTTCGTTGTATGGAATTGGCGCTCAAAGATGCCGGGATAGAACGTAACCAGATCGGCTACATCAATGCGCATGGGACCTCGACTATGGCTGATGCCATTGAGACTCGAGCGATCAAACAGGTGTTTGGTGAGCAGGCCCTTCGTATTCCTGTCAGCTCAACTAAATCCATGACTGGGCATTTGCTTGGCGCCGCCGGTGGGATTGAAGCCGTTTTCAGCATTCTCGCCCTCTATCACGGGATTCTTCCGCCTACGATCAACCTTGACCATCCTGATCCAACCTGCGATTTGGACTATGTTCCCAACCAGGCACGGCCTGCTGCCATACAAATGGCGCTGTCAAATTCGTTCGGGTTCGGTGGGGTCAACGCCTGTTTGATCTTCAAGAAGCTAGACACTTAAGTACGCGTGCCGCCATGAAACCGGCTTCTTCAGCCGATTCTCCTCCGAGCATATCCAACTACCGATTTGTGAATGCAGCGTTCTTGAACGAGGCGCTGACACACAAGTCGTACGTGAACGAGCAACGAGCCTCAGGGCAAAACCACAATGAACGGCTTGAATTTCTGGGCGACGCGGTCCTGTCCCTTATTATCAGCGATTATCTTGCGAGTCGATACACTGAATTGAGCGAAGGTGCCCTCTCGCAGCTCAAGGCTAAACTGGTGAGCGAGGCTCCATTAGCCAAGGCCGCCAGGCGTCTTGATCTTGGTGCGAGGTTGAAACTTGGTCGTGGTGAGGAGCTCTCGAAAGGTCGAGAGAAACCATCACTGCTCGCCGATGGTTTGGAAGCAGTCATCGCAGCAGTTTATCTTGATGGAGGTCTTGAGGAAAGTCGCAATTTTACGATCCACGTCTTGGGTGAAGAGCTACGCCAGATCGATGAGTCGCAAATGATGCCTGGCGGAGGTGACTACAAGACACGCTTTCAGGAGTGGTGTCAGAAGCATCATGACGTGTTGCCACGGTATGTGATTGCGCGGGAAACCGGGCCTGATCATCAGAAGTTGTTTGAGGTCGAAGTATTCCTGAATGATGTAATCTATGGTCTTGGTCGAGGGTACAGCAAAAAAGAAGCCGAGCAGCAGGCAGCGCAACGAGCACTTGAGCGGGTTGAGCGCGGTGGCACTTTTCCATTAGGATGATAGAAATTAGTCATATGTACGGTTGGGGAGGACAAGAATGCTGAAGCAAGGAAGAGGGCAAATATTTATGGGGCTGTTGGCATGCGTAATATGGTCAGCCTCAAGTATCGAGTCAGTCATGGCTGCTGATACGGCACCGAAGGCGCCAAGGGCGATCATCAAAACGAAATTCGGCGATATTGAAATAGAGTTCCATCCAAATGTGGCGCCGAAACATGTGGAGAATTTTATCAAGCTTGCGAAAGACGGGTTTTACAATGGAACGATTTTCCACCGTGTCATTCCTGGGTTCATGATCCAAGGCGGCGATCCGAATACGAAAGATTCCCTCAAGAAGGAGACCTATGGGCAAGGTGGACCAGGCTACACGGTCAAGGCGGAGTTCAACGATATCCCACACAAGCGCGGTATTGTCTCTATGGCACGAGCGGCTGATCCGGACTCGGCAGGTTCTCAGTTCTTTATCGTCGTAGAAGACTCACGGTTTCTGGATCGTAAATATTCCGTATTCGGCCAGGTCAAAAAGGGAATTGGAGTGGCCGACAAGATCGTCAATCTACCTCGAGACGAGCGGGATAATCCAAAGGAACGTGTGGAGATGACAGTGACCATTGTTGAGTAATCACTACGATTCGATGATCTGTTGAGGAGCACACTGGTTCCCCTGGGCATTGTCCAGGGGCCGTGTCTCTCCGCTCCATGTGAGTCATCCCGTACTCTCGGAACTCCCTACTCTTGAGGGGTGGCTTTCGAGGGGTTTCCCCCAACCTGTTTGGCGGCTATTCTTAGCGTCGCGTTCTTCGTCTCCTCAAAGGAGGGCTCATGAACCCAGTGATGACGCGCCGTATGTACCGTCGGGTTTCAGCCGATTATGCAAGTTGTTATCTCATGGGCTCGGTACTGCGACAGGCAGTCATACGAGACATCTCCCTAAATGGAGTTCGGATCCAGTGCTTTTCGGATCCTCCAGAGAACCCGTTGCTCATGGTACGTCTCTGGTTGCCGGGACAACAGGAGAGTCTCGATGTTGATCAGGCGATGGTACGATGGGTGCGAGGGCAGGAATTTGGTGCCCAGTTTGTCTCCCTTTCAAACGAGGCAGATTTTCGCTTGGCCGTTCACATCGAACGGATCTTACAACAGCAACTCACAATGGCAGTCTAGTTGCCGCGAAAGCACTGGTTAATGATGGTGCTTGCAGTCAGGTCCATGGGTGTGAACTTCGGTTGCCGGAGGTGGTAAGAAAGATTGCCCAGGTACAAGGATATGTCCTGGTTCATGCTTTTTCTTCAGATGCGCTGCAATGTCCGGATGCATTATCTTGACATAACCAATCAGACCTCCTAGAAACCGGCTTGATTGAAAATCATTTTCCGAAAATTCAGAGACAAATCGAGCGGCATGATCCAAAACTTCCAAGGCTTCTGATGACTCAGCAATTTGGTCGGGATTCTGCTTGTGAAACAGCTCGTATTCCTTCTTGAGGTGCTCAGCGAACACAGACATGGGCGCAGCAGGCACATGAAGAGGACTCAGGGAACGACGGAGCGCTTGTAGTGCCGCGATGATCTCAGCATCCTGCCCATCCCTACGTCCTTCAAAGTAGCCGAAAATGACGACTTCGATTAGGTTGAAGAGAGCGACTGCTTTACGGCCCCCCAATTGCTCCAGCTCCAGATAGAAATTCCGGCGAACAGGGGCAAATTGCGTGGCAAGTCTCTTTTGTTGATAGTCGCTTCCACTATCAAGGTAGGTGCAATCAGTAGGGCAACTGATTCTCGTCATCCGGTGTTCCCCACAGCAGAGGCTACAGACTAACCCGTTAAGGGCAGGACAAGGGCGTTTGCCCTTTCGCTCGTGACAGTACGCACAGGAGCTCATTTGTTGGTCCCCTCGGCACCGGGTTTTGGAGGGGGAGGGATGAATCCATAGTCGGCAAGTGTGCGTTTCTCACCCTTCGACTTTGCTGAGGAGGGAGTTTCCAACCCATTCATTTCGGCTGCATGCATGTAGTGGTAGGGAACCAATATCAGGTTGTTCGCACGGTCGATGCCGATATCGGCCGGGGCGGGGAGATGCTCGGCAATTACTTGGAATCGATGATCCCTGGTCATGCGCCACACCTTCCCTTTGGTAAAATCGGACACATACATGTTGCCCCATCGATCAAAATCCACGCCGCTCAGGTTTTGAAAGCGGCTGGTGAAAAATCCGTTCGGTTCTAATTCGGTTAGCTGTCCATCCGGAGTGATTTCAAGGATTTTACCTTTCTCCCAGCTCACAGTAATGACGTGGTTGGTTTTGGGATGGATCGCAATCCCAGCAGGACCTGCCAGCCTACTATCTTGAATCAGGAGGTCGACTCGATGGTTATCGGTCGGGGTGATGCGGTAGATGGCATTGGCCATCTGATCGGTGACGTAGAGGAGACCGGTCGGCGACGCTGCCACGTCGGTCAGCGACACTGGGGCCTGAGAACGAGAGGAAAATGAAACGGTGGCAGCAAGTTTCCCTGTCGTCTTATCGAAACCTTTCAATTGATCCAGGTCCGCGACATAGAGCAGATCTCCTGCTAGAGCCATTCCTTTAGGAGCATGTAAGGAAACGTCTGGCCCCCCGCCTTGTATGAACTTGAGGTGGATGACCTTCCCCTCCGCACTCAACTTTGTGATGAAGCCATTATTATCTCTGGCGTCCGGCTCTCCGTTAATGTTGGAGATAAAATATTCGCTGCCAGATGGATCGCCCACAAAACTATTGGGAGAAGCCAATCCTGTGATCTGTGCTGCCTGGGTGGGCAAAACAAGGCTCCAAGTCAGTATCAGAAAAATAAAAACTCGGTATGGGAACTGAAAAGGCAACGGCGGGATGTCCTCAATTGAACTGGACACTATCGTATCCAAGGGGTCAAGAGGCTGTCAAGAAAGGGGTGGACAAAGACAGGCGGAAAAGCGGAAGCAGAGAGCCTCTGTTCATGACTGCAGGTGTAGGGGGCAGCTAGAAAATCGAACAGCGTTGACTTACCTAAAATTCCCCTGTTAAGTTGCGACATTTTTACGGGCCAACTTGTGAAGGGGAGGACGTTGTGGCCGCAAAACTTATCGATGGAAAGGCGCTTGCTCAGCAAGTCCGTGATCGGTTGGCAAGGGAATCCGCTGAGCTATTAGCTCAAAAATCGATTAAACCAGGTCTTGCAACTATCTTGGTCGGTGATGATCCAGCCTCGCATGTCTATGTCCGGAACAAGCAAAAGGCTTGTGACCTAGCAGGGATCCATGTCGACGATCATAAACTTCCCGCGAGCACCACACAGGCTGAATTGCTCTCGCTCATTGAGAAAAAGAACGCTGATCCAAAGATCCATGGAATTCTCGTGCAACTCCCGCTGCCGAAGCACATTGACAGTAAGGTGATCCTCGAGGCTGTCTCTCCGCTCAAGGATGCAGACGGGTTTCATCCCTACAACTTCGGTCGTCTTGTTGAGGGACATCCCGTCTTCGAAGCCTGCACTCCCAAAGGTGTCATCAAGATGATTGAGTCTGCCGGCGTCACTATTGAGGGCAAGCGAGCGGTCGTGGTCGGTCGGAGTAATATTGTCGGTAAGCCGTTGGCGCTCATGCTTCTTCAACGAAATGCCACGGTCACGATTTGTCATTCAAAAACAACCGATCTTCCAGCAGTGTGTCATGAAGCAGACTTGCTTCTTGTTGCCATTGGAAAGGCGAAGTTTGTGACCGCCGATATGGTGCGCGAGGGGGCGGTCGTCATCGACGTAGGCACGAACAAAACGCCTGAGGGCAAGTTATGCGGGGACGTGGATTTTGAAGCCGTTAGCCAAAAAGCCGGTTGGATCAGCCCTGTGCCGGGTGGAGTAGGTCCGATGACGATCGCGATGTTGCTTGAAAATACGGTGGAGTCTGCCAAGCGATCAGTCGGACTCCGATAAGGAGCCAGCGATGACTCGAGAGCCTCAGCGCCTCATAGACGTCCTCAATCGAGGGACCTTCGCGGTTACGGTTGAGTACAACCCACCTAAAGGCACGCATATCGCATCGCTATTGGAGAGTGCCAAGCAATTGGTCGGTCGAGTGCACGGTGTGAACGTGACCGACAATACCGCAGCTGTGGTTCGTGCCGGATCTCTCCCCGTGTGCCGTCTACTCTACGAATTAGGGCATGACCCTGTGATGCAGTTGACCTGCCGGGACCGCAATCGGATCGCAATGCAGTCGGATTTAATGGGCGCACACATGCTTGGTATCAGAAACATCTTATGCCTGACGGGAGACTATCCCACGGTCGGTGATCATAAGGAGGCTAAGCCGGTCTACGATCTCGATTCCGTTCAGGTGATGCAGCTGGTCCAGGGGTTGAACAACGGCAAAGACATGGTCGGCAACAAATTGGACGGTGCCACAGCGTTTGCGATTGGTGCGGCCGTCACTCCTGAGGCCGATTTGGTGGGACCGGTGTTGGCGAAGTTCGAAGTGAAGGTGAAAGCCGGTGCCCAATTTTTCCAAACCCAAGCGGTTTATAATCCGGACGTCTTCGCCAGTTTTATGAAACAGGTTCGCCCTTTCAAGGTGAAGGTATTGGCCGGGATCTTAGTGTTGCGAAACCATAAGATGGCCGAATTCATGAATGCGAACATCCCAGGCATGTCGGTGCCGAAAGAGATGATTGATGAGCTCAAGGCTGCTGGAGATCGGGCTGAAGACGTTGGAGTTGAGATCGCCGTGCAATCGATCAAGGCGGTGCAACCCCATTGTGATGGGGTGCATATTATGGCGATCAAAGCCACGCATCGCCTGGGGGAGATCATCACCAAGGCGGAATTGGGCTGATGACGGTTCTCGAACTGCAGCAATATAAGAAAGACCGGAAGAAGCTGGTTGTCGTCACGGCCTACGATGCGCTGTTTGCTCGCATCGTCGAACAAGCAGGGATACGGGTGATTTTGGTGGGGGATTCACTCGGAGTTGTGGTACAGGGAAAACCTACTACGCTGACCGTGACGATGGAGGACATGCTGTACCATACTAAACTTGTGGCTGGTGCGGTGCAGCGATCTCTTGTGATTGCTGATATGCCGTTTATGTCCTA
Source organism: Nitrospira sp. (assembly GCA_019636875.1). Lineage (GTDB taxonomy): Bacteria > Nitrospirota > Nitrospiria > Nitrospirales > Nitrospiraceae > Nitrospira_D. The sequence continues at coordinate 10,447 of JAHBWR010000043.1, read as the reverse complement.
CCAGGCGAGTACGGAAGAGGCTGTGCGAAATGCGGGTCGCTTGATACAGACAGGCGCTGTTGCGGTGAAGCTCGAAGGTGGTGCCGTGATGGCAGATCGAATCAAAGCCATGACGAGTATCGGGATTCCTGTCATGGGTCACCTGGGTATGACACCCCAATCGGTCCATGCGCTGGGCGGCTACAAGGTCCAAGGCAAGGTCGACGATCAAGCCGCTAAGCTATTGGAAGATGCAAAGACCCTTGAAGCTGCCGGGGCGTTCGCACTTGTGTTGGAGGCGGTACCCGCCGATCTGGCCAGAAAAGTTACACAAGCGCTGTCGATTCCTACGATCGGCATTGGAGCGGGCCCGCATTGTGATGGCCAAGTCTTGGTGATTTACGATCTGTTAGGACTTTTTGACTCGTTCATCCCCAAGTTTGTGAAGACGTATGCCCATCTGAAAGCCGATGCACTTCAAGCGCTCGGCCGTTATAAAGAAGAGGTCGAACAGGGGAAATTCCCCAGCGACTCCGAAAGCTACCACTAGTACTCCCTATCAGTTGTGTGTCTCATTGCACTGGACTTGAAAGACTTTCCTATCTTCCAGGCGAACAGCCGTTAATTCTCGTCCCCACACGCATCCGCTGTCGAGTGCGAGCAAATTGGGCTCCATGTGCAGGCCAAGTGCAGCCCAATGACCGGTGATGACGGTCGAATCGGCGCTGAGGCGAGCAGGGATACGGAACCACGGGAAATAGCCTGGAGGTGTCTCCGCTGGTGGACCGGAAAAACTCGACATGTCTCCGTCCGGTGTGCAGGTGCGAAGTCTGGTTAGCACACGGGCGATGGAGACCAACCGTGAGCTGCCAATGAGGCCCGGGTTCCACATGGTTATAGGCTCATGAAAGAGCGATTGTAGGAACGGTCGGAAGCCGTCACCTCGCAGTGCGGTTTCAACCTCGCCGGCCAATCGGGCAGCTTCTTCGGTCGTCCATTGAGGAAGAAGTCCCGCATGAACCATAAAGAATGGCCCCTCGCGATGATGCAGAGGTTGGTGCCGAAGCCAGTCCATCAACTCTTGCCGGTCGTCGGCGTTCAAAACCTCGACGATCGTGTCTCTAGGCCGAAGCGCGACCAACCCTTCCGAGACTGCGAGAAGAAAGATGTCGTGGTTGCCGAGCACGACTCGTGTGGACGGTCCTAACGAGCGGATGTAGCGAAGGACACCGAGAGAATCGGGGCCACGGTTGACCAAATCGCCGACGAACCAGAGACGATCGGCACTCGGGTCAAACTGGATGTGATGAACGAGGCGTTGCAAGGCATCGTAACATCCTTGCACGTCGCCGATTGCGTAGGTCGCCATGCTTTGGTGATGAGGGTACCGTGGTCATGGTCTCGATGCAAGTCCTGAGAGCAGAGTATGAGTGGCGCCGACTGAGTCGAGGCGCTCAAAATAGATTCCTCCACGGGACGTGCCCGGAAATTCTTAACGAGCTGCTCTAGGCCGCACGTTTGTCGGGTGTTTCGGATGTGTTTGGTTGGGAGAGCAAGCCTTTCTCACCAGTCCAGCGTTGCAGGGTTGTGCGCAATCCTTCCAGCGAAAACGGTTTGGACAGATAATCATCCATTCCGGCCGTCAGGCATTTCTCACGATCCCCTTCTAATGCATTTGCCGTCAGGGCGATGATGGGCATGCGTCGGGTGGACTTGCGCGATGCTTCATGCGTTCGAATCATTGCGGTTGCAGTAAAGCCGTCCATGTTCGGCATCTGGCAATCCATAAAAATGAGGTCGTACTCCTGCTTCGCGGCGGCCTCAGCAGCCTGACCTCCATCCTCGACCATCTCGACATGGCAGCCCATGGACTCCAGCATTCCCAATGCCACTTCTCGGTTGACCGGGTTGTCCTCCGCGAGCAAAACACGGGTGCCGACGAATGGAGATGCGGAGTTGAGACTAGATAGGGTATTTGTGTGGGGTACAGGTCTGATTGATGATTGGCTGAGCGCAGACCCAAGCTTCGCGGTAAACCAAAATGTGGATCCGTGACCGGGCAAGCTTTCTACCCCTATTTCCCCACCCAGCAACTGAACCAATTGCTTGACGATTGTGAGCCCGAGCCCTGTGCCACCAAACCGGCGTGTAGTCGAGCCGTCTGCTTGCGAGAACGCCGTGAATATCCGCTGTTGGGCCTCTTCCGTGATACCGACACCGGTATCCGTTACCGCGCATTTCAGCTGAATCCATTCGGTATCCAGCGTCAGGCAGTTCACGTGCACAGAGATCTCGCCTCGTTCCGTGAACTTTACGGCATTTCCGATCAGATTCAACAGGACTTGACGGAGACGCACGGGATCGCCGATTGCGACTGTGGGAGTCTCCGTCGGTATCACACAGGTGACGGTCAGTCCTTTTTTTCTTGCAGTTCCGGTAAAGAGCTCGATCGTTTCAGTCACCACCTGATGCAGGTCAAACTCAATGTGTTCCAATGTCAGTTTGCCTGCCTCGATTTTTGAAAAATCAAGAATATCATTAATGATACCGAGTAACGCACGCCCGGATCGGTGAATCGTGTCCACCATGTGACGCTGTCGTTCATTGAGCTGAGTGGTTCCTAGGAGCTCAGTCATCCCCAGGACTCCATTCATCGGTGTGCGAATCTCGTGGCTCATATTGGCGAGGAACTGGGACTTGGCTTTACTGGCCGACTCGGCTGCTTCTTTTGCGAGGGTTAACTCTCTTTGAATAACCTTGAGAGATGTGATGTCAGATGCCACGCCAAGGAAGGCGCTGATAGATCCTTCGGGAGTGCTCAAGGCGGTGATGCTCAGGAGGACCGTCAGTCGACGCCCGTCCTTCCGGATGTAGGTCCACTCATGTTCATTGGGAAGGCCACGACGGCACTTCTCTACGAAGACATCAAACCCGGGGGTGATGGGCACGCCCAGTTCGGCTGAAAAGGAGCGGGCACGTGCGGCGACTTCTTCCGGATCGTGGAAGACCGCTGGTGTTTGTTTGCCGATCATCTCCTCTGCCGAATACCCGAGCATTGCTTCCGCGGCAGGGTTAAAGACACGGATGATGCCGTCTGCAGTGGCTGAGATGATCGCATGGCCGGCGTTATCCAATATCGCCTTCTGGAATGCAGAAAGGTCGAGGAGGCGCTGCTCAGCGCGCCGCTGCTCGCTCACATCTCGCACCGTCGCCTGCAGCCCCGTCTGGCCGTTTAGTGTTGTGCGGGTGAGAAGGACGGTCGCTGCAAATTCAGCACCGTTGATGCGTCGATGTGTCCAATCGAAGCTGTGGGATCCGTTCTCCATTGCCCTCTGAATCATCGACGCGGCCTTCTTGCTGGAAGGCTCTCCATCCGGCTGCAAGAGCGGTGAGACATCCCAAGGGCCTAAGGTGGTGAAGTGCTCGATGCTGTCGGCTCCAAACAGTGCGACAGTTGCGGGGTTACACGCGGTGAATTTCCAGTCCGGTGGGGATAGCAGCATGATCGCATCTCGTGATGACTCGAAAAGCCCGCGGTACTTCGTTTCGTTTTCACGCAACGCTAGTTCCGTCAGGGCTCGCTCAGCTGTTTCCCGTTTCAGATCTTCGATGGTGTCATTCAGTTGTGACGTTCGGCTTGTGACGGCCTCCTCAAGCCAAGAAGCGAAAGTCCGAATTGACTCAGTCTGCCTGGTCAGGAGTCGAATGCTGTGGTTGATGAGTTCAACCGTTCGCTCGATCTCTCCAGACTGAGGTGAAATCGTGAGGGCAGATGATGTGTACGATTGGTCGCTAGGAGATCCTAGACTCGGAAACTGTTGATGGAGGGAGGTCAGCGTGACTTGCAATCTGCTGGTCGTATCGCGGAGCAGGACGGAGATCCGGCGCATACTGAACCGAGCGATGAATATGCTGATTCCGATTAGCAGGACGGCGATCAGTATGGATCCACGAGCTGAGCGAGCTAATTCATTCCGTATCTCGGCAAGAGAAAATTCGATACGGACCCAGCCGGTAATCAGATCTCCCTCCCGAAGTGGCTCGACCACAACGAGCAGGGAGGACCCGTGTGCGGTCTCGTCGTACGCAATGAGTTCGTTGCTGGTTTCCAGTGCCTGCATCGTCTGGCGATCAGTCGATATCCGTCCGATTCGCTCCGGTTCGGTGGACGCAATGATCACGCGATTGGTGTCGAGGACATCGGCGCGGGAGACCTCACCATCATCGCGAAAGCTGATCAAGGCTTTCTGAATGCGATACAGGTTGTCGTTGAGGGCTACAGATCCCAGGACTGTAAAGGTTCGTCCTATGGCGTGGGCACGGGATCGGGACGATTCTTCAAGCGATGTTCTGATTTCCTCCAGCCGCCAAACGGTAGCGGTGAGCAAGATGGCCCCCAACAGGAATGAAAGTATGACTGTCGTGCGCAGGCGAATATCCTGTCCCCAAGTTGCATGGAGGCGAGAGAGGATCGACATGGTGGCGGTTAAATGCGAGACCTCAACGGAACGCAGATTCTTCTCATCAAGTTCTCATGTCCCTGTCTAGCGGGACGCGCGTACCTTCACGCTAGTATCAGACACTATTTTTGCGGTAAATGCGAGGATTCTTAAATTTGTTCAGCGGGTTGTGGGCATGATCGAGCTTGGCTTGGTCCTTGAGTACTTGTTCTCGGCGAGACTAAAACTTCCTCAGAATTTGCCCATTGCCCGAAAGGTGGAAGGGGAGGAAGAATCTATGGCCTATGGGTGAGAGGGTAACGGGCTTCGATTTTGCTCGACAGGCCACCTCGTGCCGTGAATGTGCCGGTAACAGTTGCCCAAACCGGGCGGCATGACTTCACGATGTCCTGAAGGATACGGTTCACGGCGTTCTCGTAAAAGATACCCAGGTTACGATAGGCATGGATATACATTTTAAGCGCTTTCAATTCTAGGCATTCTTTATCGGGCATGTAGTGCAGCGTAATGGTGCCGAAGTCTGGCAAGTTCGTTTTGGGGCAGATCGCGGTGTATTCTGGAATCTCGATTGTGATCTCGTAGCCTTTGTACTGATTCGGGAACGTTTCAATGTCCGGTAGCGGTGCCGTGATGCCGCTCGTGGCATGCCGCTCGTTATAGCCTAATCTCGTGACCTTGGGTTTTCTTCTGACCGTTTCACGTTTCACGTTTCACGCCTCACGTTTTGCTAAACCTGCTTCATCCATTCAGTCTGACCAATTTTTTCAAGTTCTAGATAGAGCGAGACCCACGGACATTTCATCTCTGGATACACCTCGCAGAGTCCCCCTCGGCGGACACCTCCGCAGGGGCCATGAGCCATAAATTTTGGACATTCAGCCTTAAGTGAATTGTCGGGAATCGGCGGACGTTTGTGCACTCCGCCGACGTGGGTGCCGGCATCATCTTCACCTGGGATGAGAACGCGTAGTGGCATGAGTTGCAGTGTAAACGGAATGTGGTTGATCGGCAATCTCTAAACAGGAATTGTGAGAAAGATGCAGAGGGTTTCTTGAGTGTTGGCATCTTTGTTAACTGTGGTTGGGGCGAATGGCCTATTTCGCCATGTTTTGATCTAGGCCTTCTTTCGGGTACCGTGGGCCCTCTTTGAAGTTGCTTTGATTTTCTTGACGTTATACTATCTCAACGTCTGGTGTGGGGGATCTGTTCGTATGTTGATCAGGGGTGAATGACGGATGGGGGGAAGGATCAGGCAAAGATTGACAGCCTTTTTTCGGCTTTGCTAGGATGCCTGATGTGCTGTGAATAAGGGCAGCGGTTCAAATTATTCAAACCCTCAAGACTCCACGTTGTTTTCGATGCATGGTTGGTGGTCTGAAGCAAATATCAGCAGCGGTCTGCCGTTGCTAACGATATAAGGGAGGTGCCTGATGAGCCTTGATTACGTCAAGTTTTCAAACGGATTTGAGAAGTTCATGCCAAAGGAATACCGGGATATGGTGGAGCACGGACCTTTTGGGAAAAAGGTGAGTGTTTCACAGGTTGGGAGCTTTAAAGAAGTACTGGAAGAGCATCCCATGTGTGCCGGATGTGCTATGACGCTTTTTATCCGACTCGCCATGGTGGCGTTCCCAAATCCTGAAGACACCATTACCGTTGGAACGGCCGGATGTGGTCGTCTTGCCATTTCTCAGGCGGCCATCCCCTTTGTCTATGGCAACTACGGCGATCAAAATGGAGTAGCGAGTGGATTATCCCGAGGTCTCCGTCTTCGTTTCGGGGACAAGCCGAAAGATGTGGTGGTGATGGCCGGAGATGGTGGTACGGCGGATATCGGCTTTCAGCAGGTTCTGCACTCATGGTTCCGCAAGGAGCGATTTACGACCATCATGTTGGACAATGAGGTCTATGGGAACACCGGTGGCCAAGAAAGCGGAATGACGAATAGGGGCGCCGTGTTAAAAATGGCTCCGCTCGGCAAGAAGTTTGAGAAAATGGATATGGTGCAGATGGCGAAAGTAGCCGGCTGTGCTTATGTCGCCACGGTTGTTCCAAACAATCCTCGCCGTGTCGAAAGCGTGATCAAGAAGGCGGTGTTGATCGCTCGCGAAGTTGGGTCGACCTACATTCAGGCCTACACATCCTGCAATATCGAGTACGCGATTCCAACCGACAAAGTCATGGAAGACGCAAAGACGGTCGAGAACGATCGGTACCAATTCACAGAATACGTCAGCGAAGAAGCCAAGCAATACCTGACCGAGCGTTACGGCTACAAGGAATTCCTTGCTAAGCCGGCTGCTGCGATTCCCAACAAGGCTTAAGCGATCGAAGGAGATATACGATGGCGAAACGCTTCAACATTCGAATGGCTGGTGTCGGCGGACAGGGTGTCGTGACTGGGTCTCACATTCTGAGTACAGCCGTCATCAATGCCGGCGGCGAAAGCACCATTGTCCCGTTCTACGGGTCGGAAAAGCGAATGGCGCCGGTCGAAAGCTATGTCCGGGTGTCCGATGAACCGATTTATGAAATCGGCGAGATCACGTTTCCGCACATCATCATTATTTTTCATCCGCAGGTCATCACTCACGGCAAGTCGTATACGATGCCGTTTTACTTCGGTTTGAAGGAAGATGGCGTTGCCTTGATCAATAATGATGGACCGATGAATCTCCATCGAGATCAGGCTGCTGAACTTCAGAAGCTTCGGGCGAAACTCTATTACTTTCCTGCGACGAAAATTTCTCTGGAAGTGGCAGGCATGGATCTCGCCACCAATATGGCGCTGATGGGTTGTATTGGTGCAATTACCGGGCTGACGACCATGGAGGGGTTAGACCAAGCCGTCAAGGACCGATTCCTCGGAAAAGGATTTGTAGTGTCTGGCGGTACTGCCGCTCTCGACAGTGTCGTAGAACGGAAGTTCAAAAAGAAGCAGGAACTGATCGAAAAGAACGTGGCGGTGATGCGGGCAGGATGGAACTATGCGGTCGACCATGGGTGGGCCGCAGCCGAGGTCAAACGCGTCGAAGAGCCAGTGGCAACGGCCACTGCGTAGGAGAGCCACAAAGGAGTCTTCATGTACCTTGTAGCCGATATCAGCGTTGAAATCTGCGCGGCAAAGAGCTGTAAGTTATGCACGCAGTATTGTCCGGAAGCCAACACGATTCTCTACAGTGACGAGATGGGCAAGGATCAGGGGTTCAAGTATGGTTCTGCTTATGTCGCGGTGGACCGTTGTAAGGGGTGTGCTCAGTGCGTGTGGGTCTGCGACAATATGGCTAAGAACAATGCCATTAAAATGATCATGATCGATCAGCTGCCGAAGGCGGCCTTGACGGACAATATTACCTACGGCGAAAAGAGCACGACGGCCGTTTTGGCCAGTCCGGTTGTCGGTTAAAGAGCGAGGAAAGGGGAAGGGCGTGGCAACAACACAGGATACGAGAGAGCGCATCATTGTACCGGGGCCTGCGGGTTTTCACCCTCCATCAGCTGCACAATTGGGTGTCTCGCTACCGGATCCGGGCGAAGGTTTGTTCTACGGATTGCTCGAGCCAAATGAAGAAATCGTCATTGAAGAGATGGCTCGTAAGATGCTGACGAGCCCGAATGCGACTCTATTTCCTGGGCCCCTATTGCTCTGGGCCTGGAACGATCATGCCGTGGAAAAAGCAAAGGCGACGCTGGAGATTGCGGCGCAGATTCCTGAAGTCATGATTATTCCGATGCCGGACTATCGGCCCAAGTATCCCAAAATCGACCCAGAGGAAGTGATCAATCCGAACCATCCTAATCTCACCATCTGGGGCAATAAAATCGAAGCCTGTATCTTCATCGGGGTCCATTGCCACTATGCAAACTTGACTCTCAAGATGATCAGGGCGGGAACGAATTGCTGCACGATGGCGATTTGTGCCGAGCAGGGGCACGAAGACGCCATGCTCACCATCCGTGACTCTGATACGGCGAAGTTGAAACGTGTTGCCCAGATCTTCAAGCGGGTCCGTGAAGAAATGGGTATCAAGCTGCCGAAGAACGGTGAGAACGTTCGATTCACCGGAACGCAATCGAAGGTGCATGGGGGGAAGACCCACACCAATCCGATGGCATTTGCACCAACCCCAGGAGGGGCTGGGAGTGCAGCGATCTTCGGACACTCAGCAGAACAGATGAAGCGAGAAGGGTAGGTTGAGCGTACAGCTCACCATCTTATAGAGGTGTAATCATGAGCGAAACCGAAGTGAAAACGAATCCGCAAGGCGATCCGATTACCAGTGTGGCGGCGCCAAAGTCGACTGGAAAACAAGATCCCCATGGAGAAGCAAAAAGGCAGAAGATCGTCACCCCGGAATATATGTTTCTCGAAGCGCCTCGGACAAAGGAGTTCATTACCGGGAGCGAGGCGGCTAAGGAAGCGATTCGCCGCTCAAACGTGGATCTGGCCATCGCCTATCCGATTACACCACAAAGCGAAACGATGCAGTTGGTGGGCGTGCTCTATGGCGAAGGCTATGTGAAAGAGTATTACCGAGGAGAAGAAGAAGTTGGTGTCATGGCAGCCATCGCTGGGGGATCGCGTGCGGGTGTCCGTTGCTATACCGCGACAGCCGGTCCAGGTACGCTGCGCGGGCTCGAGGGGATTGCGTCTTGGCCAGGCCACCGTCTTCCGGTTGTGGCGATGTTCACCTGCCGCGTTGTTAACGCGCCATTGGCTATTCAACCGGATAACATCGAAGTGGCTTATCTGTTGAACTGCGGCATGATTGTCTTCCATGCTGAAAATCAACAAGACATGTTCGATTTCACGATGGCCGGGTTTACGATCAGCGAAAAGAATGACGTGACGTTGCCGGTTGGGGTCTGCTGTGACGGATTTTTTGTCACCCATGCCCGAGGCTATGTGCGTATGCAGGATCGTGGCATTAAGTTGCCGCCGCGTGAGGCATGGCGTGGGGCTGTCCCTGTTCTCGATGCCGAGAATCCTCCGGCTCGGTTGTCTCGAGATGCCCCGGTCCAGAAGTCGAACTTTATGGCCTATAATATCCATGCTGTTTGGCAGCAAGAGGTGTGGGCGGCCGTCGAGCGCTCTAGGAAATACATCAATAAGTATATGGGTGGCTTATTGACGGCAGAAAACGTCGATGACGCCGAGGCGATCATCATTGCTTCAGGCAGCGCCGCGGCTCAATCCCGTGAGGCAGTGCGGCTTTGCAAGGATAAAGGTCTCAAGGTTGGGTTGATTAAGGTTCGCTCTCTTCGCCCGTTCCCAACCAAGGAGCTGCGGGAGCTCTGTAAAAATGCGAAGCTGATTGTTGTGCCGGAATTCAACTATGTCGGGTGGCTGGCCAAGGAAGTAGCGACCGCGATCTATGGATACTCTAAGGCCAAGATCATCGGCGGTCCCCGTGTCTATGGGGGTCAGTCGATGCCGGTGGAGTTGATTGTGGACGAAGTCGAATCCGGCCTGACCGGTAAGAAGTCTACTAACGTTGCGATGTCTCAGGTTATGGGCGGTAGCATCAGTCAGGACGAAGTCGCTCACTTCATGCGTAGCATCTAGAACAAGAGACCCTAGTTTATATGAAGGGCCTCTCGGGTTTCGACCTGAGAGGCCCTTCATAATTCATGTCTATTTGACCTATCTAGATCGCTCTCAAAGGGATGTTCACTGGGTAGATAGACCGACCGTCTACCATTATCCCTGAATCTCGTCTTCAACCATCTCTTCACTGGCCGGCATGCCGTAGGCGACGTATTTTGCGTAGGACAGGTAGATTGATGCGCTGTCCGTCATGGCTTTTGATCCTGCGGTCAATCGAACAACTTTGTCTGAACCGGGCGGTTCGATGTTCTGGAGCATGTTGACGTGGTCATGTAGAAGCCTGATGTAGCGTTCCACAGCTGATTCGACTTCTTTATAGGCTTTGAGAATATCATCCGTCATAGTTGTCCTCCGTAATAAGCTGAGCATACACTACGCTCATGCAACGCCTCAACGCCAC
>JAHBWR010000042.1 GCA_019636875.1 Nitrospira sp. | reverse complement strand
CCCACCACGCAGATCACCGTGCTCCAGGGCGCGATCAGAGAGCTGTAACTTGTCCCCCGTCGCTGGAAAGACGTTCTGGTTAAAGTCCCCGTGCACATACAGTCTAGAAATCTACCCCAAAATAAACTCCTTGGTCTTTGCTCCTGAAAGCCTGGGATAACTCCTTCCCCAGGTATCGAGAACGCGAGTGTTTTCCTGATCCCACCTTATGATAGGCTTGAGTTATCTTCTCACTCTCTAGGCAAGAGTCCGACCGAAAGGGAAAACATGTCTTGGTGGCTTGCTGGAGGCTTAGCGTACATCATTCTATCTGTCTGGGCGTATGCCCAAGCAGGGATTTTAGGAGGTTTGTGGAAGTTATCACTTGGAAATGCTTTGCCGGACATGTTAACGGATCTCTATGAATCGTTTCCAACCTGTCGGTGGCCAGGGATCTTCAAAACTATCGGTATTTCGCTGTCGCTCTTGGTAACGATATCTTTTGGAATCTTAGTAGTGTTATGGCTTGTACTTATTCTTATCGCCCTCTCTCCAAAGGCTATTTGGCATCTGCTTTGTAGGCTATTTCGACGACGACCTGTTCCACCTCAACAGCCGCCTTCATCCTCCTTACCAATTCAAATGTCAAGAGTTGCCTGACGCTTCCTTCCCTCAATCCCCCACCTGCCCTTCCTGAAAGAGCTGATTCATGATCTGATTTCGTTTTTCCGGATCGCGATAGTACTTCAACGCCTTGGAATAGTTCTCCATCGCGCTTTGCCGCTTGCCTCGGATCGCGTAGATTTCGGCGATCCCGTGGTAGGCCCGCGCATCTTCCTCATTGCACTTGAGCGCCCGGCTGAACGTGTCCGCCGCTTCTTGCAGTCGATGTTTGCCCAATGCGATCCACCCGAGCGCGGAATGGGCGGCGCCAAAGTCCGGGTCGGCAGTGAGCGCATCGTGATAGCTCTTCTGCGCCAAGTCCAGACGCCCACGTGTTTCGTACAGTCCCCCGAGGGCAAAGTGAACTTCGGCATCTTGTGGATTCAGCTTCAAAGCAGTCTTATAAGATTGCACCGCTGGTTCCAGCTTTCCTTGTTCACCAAGGGCACAGGCGAGGTTGGAGTGAGCCGCCGAATCGTTCGGAGTCAGCTTGATGACCTCACGGTATTCCTTGATCGCCATTTCCAGCCGCCCTTGATCCTGATAGGCGACACCGAGATTCATCCGCGCCGGGGCAAAGTCGGGAGCGAGCCGGACAGCCTCGCGATACGCCTTAATCGCCATTTCCGGTTGGCCGGCCCGTTCATGAATCTGCGCCAGAAAGTAATGAGGATAGGCCGACTGCGGGAGCAGCTTCGCGGCCTCAGCGTAGGGTTTGGTGGACTCTTCCGATTGACCAGATTGTGCCAGGAATAAGCCCTTGATCAAATGAACGTAACCGCAATCCGCGTGCCGGTCGAGCAGATCGTTCACCCAACTTCCCACCGCCGCGATGTGTTCCTGCGACTCAAGACAGAGCGCATGGGCTTTCCACGCATCGGCAAACCGACCCTGCAAGAGATACACGACATTTCTGGCGAACAGCGGACGTGGATCTTTCGCCCCGTCGGGGTCTCGGCTCCAGGCCATCGACTCGGCGAACAGGGTATCCCACGCGCCGGCGACGATAGCCGCTTCGCATTGTTGCTGATGGGTGCTCATGAATGATACGGGGATGCTATCGAGTCAGCGCGTCTTGGACATCAGGCGGCGTCGCGTGAATCCCTTCCCCGAGGAAGGGAAACTTCTTGGATATCTGTTGCTTCATTTGCCACGCCACCGTTCGGTAGGACCAGTGGCCTTTGACCCCGGAACGAAGCTTGGCGATATACTCCGCTTCGGCATAATCCATTTTGAACAGGCAACGAACCTTGAATCCAAAGGGAATGGCGTAGAGCGAGGCTTCCTGATCCTTTTTCTTGAGCAATTCGATGTCGTTGCGCACCGCATCCATGGCCTGTCGATACTCTGTATCCAGCCCTGCATCGACCAACGGCGGGGGCACGTCATAGCCGTGAACGGTTGTGAAGTTTTGTTGCACTTGCTGGCACCGACGGTGCCGGTGCATATCTCTCCAAGCGCCGATGTCCATCAGAATATCGAAGGTGAACGCATAGCCGCTGCGAAACTCCTTGATGAGGTCATCGTAAGGCCCACGCTGTCTCACGGCTACTTCGATGGTCGCCTGTTTCTCTTTTTCAGACCAGTCTCGGACGACATCGAGAATCATCCGGTACGGGGCCTGTGACACACGATAGAGCAACGTCGCAACGATTTCATCAAGCGGATGATGCGGGTCAACCAACTCGACTGCCTCCGCGGCGCCCCACGTGCCGGGCTGGTCTAATCCCGTCCCGCGCAACACCTCTTTCGCGTGGCGAGCCAAATCGGAGTACACCGATTCCTGATAGGCATTCGCCTTGGCATGCCGTGCCAGTGTCGGCGCGAGAGGGTCGTTCACGCCCGACGTTTGACCGCAGAGCTCGCTCCACAGATTCACCGGCGCTCGCTGGCAAGCTTCTTTAAGATCCTCCCCGACCCCTCGTAGCTCGGGGAGTTGGGACGATAGTAGGCGCGTAATCTGTTTTTCCAATGTCCGGATGCTGACGACCTGTCCGACGTTGGTCTTGGCTGCAAGTGGAAGCAGGTACCGGGTGACGTCGAACGCCCGTGCCGCGATCGTCCGTTGATAGTCGGCCGGTTTCATGGCCTCCGGACGCGGCTCGCGTTCAGAGAGGTAGGCGATCAATGGGTCATGCAGTAAACGATAGATTTCGGACAGGCTGCGGAGAATACCTTCGTAGACCGCCTCCGTTTCGCTTCCTCGAATCTGGCCCGGGACAAACCACCTGCTAGAGGCAAAATTCTGATAGCGGCTCGACTTCGCCTGACCGTCCCAGAGCGGTTCATCCTCTAAGCGAATGGCGGCCAGCTCGGAAATCTCTTCGAAACAGATGATGACATGCCCGAGATCAGCGATCGACGCATGGCCGTAATCGAAATAAAACTGCTCCCAAAACTTTTCCGATGAGTGACCATGCACCCACCGGATGCTGTCCTCGATCGAGTCCGGCGATCGGCTATAGCGCGCCAGCGCATAGGCAGACTTCTCCGGTGGCATGGGAGCGATGGCCACAACCCGGCGGCCCGATTGATCTTGACTCATAGAGGGTCTACCACATTCTCCTGAACCGCAAGTCGGGCACTATACCTCTCATGTCCATATGGCGCAAGGTCGAGTCCGTTGACTTGCCGCAGAAGGCGCCGTTATAGTCCGCCGAATCGCGAGACCGAGCCATTTTCAATCAAGACAGGGATCACTGTTTCCATGATTAAGGGCATCAAAGGTGTTAAGGACTTATTGCCGGAGGAGACGCCACGGTGGCGCTTCATTGAAGAAACTGCCAGGCGGTGGGCAGACCGGTATGGATTTCATGAAATTCGTATTCCGATCTTTGAGGTGACGACCTTATTTGCACGCAGTATCGGGGCATCGACCGACATTGTCGAGAAGGAAATGTACACGTTCCAAGATCGAGACGGCACCTCGCTGACCCTTCGGCCTGAGGGGACTGCCGGGACAGTCCGAGCTTATATTGAGCACAATCGCGGGGCAGTACCCGTCCCCCAGAAGTACTCCTATTTTGGGCCGATGTTTCGGCACGAGCGACCTCAGGCTGGGCGGCTCAGACAATTTCATCAATTTGGTGTCGAGTCGCTTGGGATGGCGGATCCACGAGCTGATGTCGAAGTGATCGCGCTATTGTGGCGGTTTTTAAGTGATCTTGGTCTGCAGGGTCTCACGCTTGAGATCAACAATCTTGGCTATATTGGAGATCGGGAGACATATCGCCCACACCTCGTCACTTATCTCCGGCAGCATCAATCAGGCCTTTGTGGAAATTGCCAGCGTCGAATTGATACAAATCCTCTCCGTGTTCTGGACTGCAAGGTCCTTGAGTGTCGCACAATCACAGAGGGGGCCCCACGTCTCGCCGATTCCCTATCTGATAAAGCTCGGGACTACTTTACAGGAGTCCTACAGGGTCTCGATCTGATCCAAATTCCATACTTATTGAATCATCGACTCGTCCGTGGACTAGATTATTACAACCTCACAACCTTCGAAGTGACGGCAACTAATCTTGGCGCACAGAACGCCGTCGGGGCAGGTGGACGTTATGATGGTCTCGTTGAAACTCTCTCAGGACCTCCCACACCAGCTGTTGGTTTCGCCGTCGGTTTGGAACGTATTGCAATGTTGCTCGCGGATTCAGCCATCCGGACATCAGGTGATAAAGCAGTTATCTACGTTGCTGCTTTCGGTGAGCAAGGCTCGCTCGCCGGCCTCTCAGCACTTGAGAACCTTCGTGTCTCTGGAATCTCAGCTGTGTCGGATTTCCGTTCTTCTACCTTGAAAGCTCATCTGCGGCAGGCTGATCGGCTTGGCTGTGGTTTCAGTCTCATTATCGGTGATGACGAAGTCATAAAAGGCACAGGAATTCTTCGAAATATGGTGTCAAAGAGCCAATATGATCTCCCTCTGGCAGCACTCTCCACAGCGATTCAACCGCTCCTTAACATCTCCTAAATAGTCATTTTTCACGTTGACTTTCCCCTCCAAACCCCGTACTCTCTCGATACTAATTCACACCTAACATATTGAATTAATAATAGAAAATCTTGTGAATTCACAGCAAACTCACAAAGTAGGGTTCCTCCTTGCCTTACCTCCCTCGCATGTGGGCGCTTCCACCGTCCATGGCTTGGCCCAGGCTGCGCTCGACGCTGGCCATGAAGTGTATCTCTACCTTATTGATGAGGGTGTTAAGAATATGCCAACTGAGGAATATCGAAAGCTTGCGGGAACAGGCGCAAATATTTTTATTTGTGCCTATGGTTGCCAGCAGCATGGTGTTCCGACTACCGATGTGGATCCAAATATGTCCCTGTGTGGTCTCGTCGTACTCTCTGGACTTATTGAAAACTGTAAGCCGTTCTTGTCTTTTACGTGACTGGTCGACCAATCTCCCGTGGCTAAGACTATTGCCGTTGTCATTCAAGAAGATCCTCGTAAAACACACAGGCCTGTTGAAGCGCTGAGGATAGCCCTTGGTCTTGTTGCAGGATCACACCATACTACCGTGATTCTCCTTGGAGACTCTTTTCGGCTCCTTACCGACGAGACAGATGACATTGTTGATGTTGATATTCTTGAGAAATATTTGCCTTCGATCGTTCAGCTACAGATTCCATTTCTTCTCCCGGTTAGACAGGATCGCACCCAAATACGGAGCGACTTTCACGTTCAATACGATACTGATGCCCATATGGCAGACGTTATCCGATCCACAGATTGTGCCCTTGTTTTCTAATAGAGATATTGTGCTATGAGCTCAATTGTCTATGTCGTTCACCCTCTAAAGCGATCAATTGCCCGTTCAATTTGTCTTGAAGAAGCAACAGGACTTGTGGTTTCGCTAGATAAGACTCTCCCTCCAGGAAAGATTGAACGGATTAGTGAATCATCACCTCTTTGCCGGGATGAAGGTTTATCGTATGGGCAGGTGCTGGAGGTATTGATCAAAGCTGAAAAGGTTATTGCTCTGTAACTCCGATATTTCTTAAAGAAAGAAAGATTCGTAGTAGTCGAATTAGGAGTAAGAAAGTGAAAAGTGAGGATAAGAGATAAAGTGTTGAATATAAATGATTTATTAATATGTGATGTGTTGGATAAGTTTGTGGATAGTTTGGTTTTATGGGCGTGAAACGTGGGGGATATCTGTGGGTGGAATTCTAGGTGTCAATGTAAGCAACTATCGAATTCTAATATATGACAGGTTATGCACTGAGATGTAAGCGAGTAGAGGTAGGGGTAAAAATATTATTATCCACAAGTGTGAATAATCCTGTGTATAGAATTTTGAGTGACTTATGAGTGTAGACACTGTTTGGGAAGAAGCATTGCAGTACATACAAGGGAGGGTACCGAAACAAGTATACGACACCTGGTTTATGCCGGTGCACCTTGATCGGATTGAGAACTCGACGGCTCATATCGGTGTGCCGAATAAATTCTTCGGAGAGTGGCTGGACACACATTATGCCTCCCTCCTCGCAGAGGCAGTGTCGACTGCCCGTGGTGGAGGAGAGACCACGGTGGCGTTTACTGTTCGCGAAAAAGCCTCGGTACAGCACAATGAGATAGTCTCTCCCTCTTCCACTCAACGATCGGGAAATCAAAGTAAAAGTCGGCGGGGAATTCAGCTCAATCCGAAATATACATTTAAGAACTTCGTCGTTGGCGCGGGGAATCAATTTGCCCATGCTGCATGTATGGCAGTGGCCGAACAGCCAGGACAAACATATAACCCACTCTTCATCTACGGCGGAGTGGGTCTCGGAAAAACACACCTCCTAAACGCAATCGGGAACCATGTTGCCGAAAAGAGCGACCTCCGCATCGCCTATTTAACTACTGAACAGTTTACAAATGAAGTCATCAATTCAATTCGATACGACAAGATGATGGACCTTCGGAAGCGTTATCGCCATATCGATATGCTCATGATCGATGACATTCAATTCCTCATGGGAAAAGAACGGACACAAGAGGAATTCTTCCACACATTCAATGCCTTATATGAGGGACATAAGCAGATTGTTCTCTCGAGTGATCGGTTCCCGAAGGATATGCCGGATATTGAAGAACGCCTCCGGTCTCGATTTGAATGGGGGCTTATCGCCGATTTACAGCCTCCCGACGTAGAGACGCGCATTGCAATCTTACGGAAGAAGTCCGAGGACGAGGGCGTCAAACTACCGGAAGACGTCATCCAATTCCTGTCCATCACGATGAAAAGCAACATCCGAGAGCTGGAAGGAAGCCTTGTTCGCCTAGGAGCCTATGCCTCACTGACCGGACAAGTCATCACCCTTGAGCTTGCAAAAAATCTGCTTCGAGACGTCATCGGCGATAAGAAAAAGATCGTCGCGATGGACGACATTCAAGAAGTAGTCTGCAGTCAATTTCATGTGAAGTTAACGGAGTTGAAATCGCGCCGGCGGAGTAAAACGCTTGTACATCCTCGACAGATCGCTATGTACCTCTGCCGCGAGCTCACTGATGCATCGTACCCGGAAATCGGACGACAATTCGGAGGGAAGGATCATACAACCATCATTCATGCCTGTCGTCAGATTGCGAAAGCCAAAGAAACCGACACCACGTTACAGACAACTCTTGAAACGTTGAAAGAACAGATTCTGAGAAGTTAACGCCTTGGCTGGGGGAGCATATTATGAAAGTACGCATCGGGCGGGATGAGTTGTTGACGGGGCTCCAGCGCGTACAGGGTGTCGTGGAAAAGCGGAACACGATGCCGATTCTGTCGAATATCTTATTAGAGGCCAAACAAGACGGGATTGAGATCGTCGCAACCGATCTTGAGATCGGTGTAAGAGGTCTCTATAAGGGGGCCGTCTTGAGTACAGGAGGAGTGACAATCTCGGCTCGAAAACTGTTCGAGATCGTGAAGGAATTACCTCCCGGGGATATCGAATTGATGGCCGCTGATAACAACTGGACCACCATCCAAGCCGGAAAGAGCCAATTCAAAGTTGTGGGTCTTCCCAGTAGCGAGTACCCGGCACTGCCAACCATCGACCGGGAAGGGTTGACTCCTCTCTCAGGCGATGGCCTGCTCGAACTCATTCGGAAAACGCTGTTTGCAGCGGGTGACAATGACGCTCGGTATATCTTGAATGGCCTCCTGGTCACATTGTTGGTCACCGAAAAGAAGACGTCCCTCCGATTGGTCGGCACGGACGGTCATCGACTCGCCGTAGCAGAGCAGGAAGTCGGAGCGACCAGTGCCAAAGGGATGCCGTTGGAAATGAAAGCCATCATTCCCAAGAAAGCAGCTCTTGAGATCCGGCATCTTTTGGAGGAGGGAGGAGACGGGGAGCCTCTGATCGGCTTCACGAAGAATCTGATGATTTTCAGGAAAAGCGGTCTCCTTCTGACCTCGCGGCTGATGGAAGGCAACTATCCGAACTATCAGCAGGTTGTTCCCAAGGAAATCGGCAAACCGATTCATGTGAATAGGGCCGAACTGGAGAGTGCACTGCGTCGGGTGTCGGTCTTGTCAAAGGACAAATCCAGTGCAGTGAAGGTGTCCTTCACATCCGGTCGAATGACGCTCTATTCCAGCAGCCCAGACTATGGGGAAGCGACTGAAGAGCTTCCGGCGCAGTACGAGGGAGAGACACTGAACACCGGCTTCAACGCCCGGTACCTGTTGGATGTGTTCAATGTGATGGATGGAGAGATGCTCTCTCTTCAAATGGAGACCCCCTTGAGTCCCTGTCTGATCCAGGAGCCGGAAAGTCCAGGGTTCAAGTGTGTCGTGATGCCCATTAAGATTTAGCCTCAGCAGCTCACCAGGTAGTTAGGAAACGATGGCCACAGAAGATCCGTCTCAGTCTAAGTCAGATAGTTACCGCGCCGACCAGATCAAAGTCCTTGAGGGACTCGATGCGGTCCGGAAGCGACCAGCGATGTACATCGGCAGTACCGGAGTCGACGGTCTGCACCATCTCGTGTATGAGGTCGTCGACAACAGTGTCGACGAGCACATGGCTGGATTCGGGGAGACCATCGAAGTCACCATTCACATCGATGGGAGCGTCACGGTCACCGACAACGGGCGTGGTATTCCCACGGGCATGCATCCTACGCAACATAAGTCGGCAGCTGAGGTGGCACTCACGGTCCTTCACGCGGGCGGGAAGTTTGAGCAAGGAGCCTACACGGTCTCAGGCGGTCTCCATGGAGTGGGTATTTCCGTCGTCAATGCCTTGTCGGAATGGCTCGAGCTGGAGATTTGGCAGGATGGCCAAGTGTTCGAGCAGCGATATGAGCGCGGGAAGCCCAGTGCCTCACTTGAGGCTATGGGGAAGACGAAGCGGCGAGGCACAAAAGTTCGGTTCAAACCAGACGGCCAAGTCTTTGAGACGCTGGAGTTCAGCTTCGACGTGTTGGCGCAACGCCTTCGCGAGCTGGCCTTTTTGAATAAAGGCCTGTCGATTACTCTGAGGGATGAACGGAGAGAACCGGCAAAAGAACAGGCGTTCTTGTACAAGGGCGGCATCGTCTCCTTCGTTGAACATCTGAACGAAGCGAAGACACCCTTGCATAAGCCGATCTACGTCAAGGTTGAGAAGCCGGAAATGATTCTTGAAGTCGCGCTGCAGTACAACGACAGCTACTCCGAGAATCTCTTTTCATTCGCGAACAATATCAATACGAAGGAAGGCGGCACCCACTTAGTGGGATTCAAAGCCGCCCTGACCAGGACGATCAATACGTTTGCGAACGCGAACGATCTCCTCAAGAAAGATATGGAGTCGTTAACGGGAGACGACGTGCGGGAAGGGTTGACCGCCGTGGTCAGCGTCAAGGTACGCAACCCGCAGTTCGAGGGTCAGACAAAGGCCAAGCTGGGAAACAGCGAAGTAAAAGGCGTGGTCGAGGCGGCCGTCAACGAAGCATTGGGCAATTACTTTGAAGAGAATCCCCCGGTCGCCCGGAAGATCATCGGCAAGGCCGTGGATGCCGCCCGAGCGCGCGAAGCAGCTCGGAAGGCCAAGGACCTGATCAGGCGTAAGAGCGCACTTGATGGAGGCTCGCTCCCCGGAAAATTAGCCGATTGTTCTGAGAAAGACCCGGCCTTGAGCGAACTCTATATCGTGGAGGGAGATTCAGCCGGCGGCTCTGCGAAGCAAGGCCGCGACCGTAAGTTCCAAGCCATCTTGCCGTTGAAGGGCAAGATCCTGAATGTCGAGAAGGCCCGTTTCGACAAAATGCTCTCTAGTGACGAAATCAGGACGCTCATCATGGCGCTGGGGACCGGGATCGGTCGCAAGCGGGAAGAAGGCGATAAGGCGGAAAAGGATACCTTCGATATCGCCAAGGCGCGTTATCACAAAATCATTCTCATGACCGATGCCGACGTCGACGGTAGCCATATCCGGACCCTGCTCCTAACGTTCTTTTTCCGTCAAATGCCTGAACTGATTGAGCGGGGCTATATCTACATTGCTCAGCCTCCGCTGTTCAAAGTGAAGAAGGGCAAGGCGGAGCGCTATCTGAAGGACGAAGCGTCCTTGAACGAGCATTTAGCCGACCTCGCCGTTCAAGATGTCGAGCTCTACGTAGAGGGCGTTCAAGGATATGTTACCGGCCAACGGCTCTTGCCGATTCTCAAGAAGATGATTACGTTCGAAACGTTGCTCGCTCGCTTGAACAAGAAGCCGCACGAGGCGGCCATCCTGCGGGCGTTTGTCGACGAACCGGGGCTGGATCGTGATCGTCTCAAGGATCGTCCGGCACTCCAACAATCGGTCGAAAACATCAAGCGCTCGCTGGCAGTCGTGTTCCCAAAAGTGACACCGGCCTTCGACGTGCTGGTGGACGAGGAGCATCAGTCGAACAAAGTCATCTGCCGAGTGCATGCGAACGGCGTCGCTCATGAGGTGGCCATCACACACGAACTCGTCGGTTCGGCAGACTTCCGTGAACTCCAAAAGCTGACTCCCGCGGCGATCGGATTGGGGCGACCCCCGTACAGACTCAAGGCGAAAAACCAGGAGAACCAGCATCGGACCACCGACGAGCTGGTGAAGGCCATTTTAGATATGGGAAAGCAGGGGCTCAGTATTCAGCGGTACAAGGGCTTGGGGGAGATGAACCCTGGGCAGTTGTGGGAAACCACAATGAATCCTGAGGCACGCACCCTTCTGCGAGTGACCCTGGAAGACCTCACCGGCGTGGACGAGATCTTTACGATTCTGATGGGTGACGAAGTCGAGCCGCGTCGGAATTTCATCCAAACGCACGCACTTGAGGTCAGGAATTTGGATGTATAGGTAGGGTAGCAGTATTTAGTATTCTGCATCGGGCCTATCGGATGCTCAAAATGGTCATCCGGCAAGGCCGCAGGCGAGAGAGGACCGGAGGCGTACCCTCTGGGGTACGTTGAGGACCTTCTCGAGCCGAGAACGAAGCCGGGGACCATTTTCAGCATCCGGTGGAGGGTAGATGCCGCCAGATGAACGTTTAGGCCAGATTGCGATCGAAGATGAGATGCGCTCGTCGTACCTCGATTACGCGATGAGCGTGATCGTCGGTCGCGCGCTGCCCGATGTCCGGGACGGATTGAAGCCGGTGCACCGTCGCATTCTGCACGGCATGAACGAGATGGGGCTTGCCTCGAACCGGCCCTACCGCAAGTCGGCCAAGATCGTGGGCGAAATCATGGGTAACTACCATCCCCATGGCGACTCCGCGATTTACGACACGCTCGTACGCATGGCCCAGAACTTCAACATGCGCTACATGCTGGTGGACGGCCAGGGCAACTATGGCTCCATGGACGGCGACGCAGCGGCCGCCATGCGGTATACCGAAGCCCGGTTGACGAAGCTGGCCGAAGAGCTGCTGGCGGATATCGAAAAGGAGACGGTCGACTTCGGGCCCAACTACGACGAGTCGCGCGTGGAGCCGCTGGTGCTGCCCTCCAGGGTGCCGAACCTCCTGGTGAACGGTGCGGGCGGCATTGCCGTCGGCTATGCGACCAACATTCCGACGCACAACCTGGGTGAAGTCATCGAGGGGTTGCTCTTGTTGCTGGAGAATCCCGACGTCACCATCGCGCAACTGATGAAGAAAATTCCCGGGCCCGACTTTCCGACGGCCGGCTTCATTTACGGCGTCGGCGGCATCAAAGACGCCTATGAGTCAGGGCGAGGCCTTCTCACCTTGCGAGCGAAAGTCGTGGTGGAAACCGATGAGCGGACCGACAGGGAGCGCTTGATCGTCACGGAGATTCCCTATCAAGTCAACAAGGTCAGCTTGATCAAGAAGATCGCCGAGTTGGTGCAAGAAGACCGAATTCGAGGCATCTCGGACTTGCGAGACGAGTCCTCCGATCGCGAGGGTGTTCGGGTGGTAATCGAGCTGAAACGGGGTGAAATCCCCTTGGTGGTTCTGAACAACTTATACAAGCACACTCCGCTCGAAACGACGTTCGGCGTCATCATGCTGGCGCTCGTTAATAATCGACCGGAGGTCCTGAATCTCAAGCAGATCCTGTACCATTTCCTGGAACATCGACGGGAAGTCGTGGTACGGAGGACGGCGTTTGAGCTCAAGAAAGCGGAAGAGCGTGCGCACATTCTTGAAGGCCTCAAGATCGCCCTCGACAATCTGGATGCCGTGATCGCCCTCATCCGGGGATCACAATCGCCGGACGAGGCGCGGGCGGGGTTGATGCGACAGTTCGGCCTCACGGAGATCCAAGCCACCGCGATCCTCGATATGCGGCTCCAGCGCCTGACACAGCTTGAACGAACGAAGCTCGTCGAGGAGTACCAGGACGTGCTGAAGCAAATCGAATACCTCAAGTCCGTGCTGGCCAGCGAAGCACTGGTCCGAACTATCATCAAAGACGAGCTGACTGAAATTCGTGAAGCCTATAAAGATGAACGCCGCACGCAGATCGTCAAAGAAGAGGCGGAGATCAGTCTGGAAGACCTGATCGCGGAAGAGGAAGTGATCGTGAGTATCTCCCATGCGGGATACATCAAACGAAATGCCGTGTCCCTCTACCGCGCCCAACGACGAGGGGGGAAGGGCAAGATCGGCATGGGTATTAAGGAGGAGGACTTCGTCGAGAATCTCTTTACTGCCTCTACCCACGATTCGCTGCTCTTCTTTACGGATGCAGGAAAAGTCTATTGGTTGAAGGTCCATGAAATTCCAGAGGCCAGCCGGGCAGCCAAGGGCAAGGCGCTGGTGAATCTCTTGGCCTTATCGAGTCACGAAAAGGTCACGGCGACACTGCCGG
The DNA here is from genome assembly GCA_019636875.1 of Nitrospira sp. GTDB lineage: Bacteria > Nitrospirota > Nitrospiria > Nitrospirales > Nitrospiraceae > Nitrospira_D. The sequence continues at coordinate 13,158 of JAHBWR010000042.1, read as the reverse complement.
TCAAAGAGTTTCGTGATGACCGGTACATCGTCATGGGAACGAAGAAAGGCATCATCAAGAAGACGGAACTCTCTGCGTTTAGCAATCCACGCCAGGGTGGCATCATCGCCCTCGGGCTGGAGAGCGGCGATAAGCTCATCGGGGTGCAGCTGACCGACGGACAGCGAGAGATTCTGCTGGGAACCAGACAGGGCATGACCATTCGATTCAAGGAAGACGAAGTCCGGCCGATGGGTCGGACCGCCTATGGTGTGAAGGGGATCACCCTTGAAGAGGGGAATGAAGTCATCGGTATGGAAACCATCACGCCCGATTCCACGACGTCCATCTTGACCGTCACGGAAGGTGGCTACGGGAAACGGACACCGGTCGGTGAGTATCGTGTGCAGGGCCGTGGGGGAAAGGGCATTATCAGCGTGAAGACGACGGAGCGAAACGGCCTCGCCGTCGGATTTTTACAAGTCCGAGACGATGACGAGATCATGTTGATGGCCGCGCAAGGGAATGTGCTCCGGTGCAAGGTGGACGACATCCGTGAAATAGGCCGAAATACCCAAGGCGTTCGTATACTCGAACTTGATGGCGAAGGAGACCGCGTTGTGGGGGTGGCCAGACTGGCGGAAGCCGTCGAACGAGAGGATGTGCCGCCGGAGGACACCCCGTGACGGCTCACTCGAGTCTGAGCGAGCTGAGCCTGTATCCATACGAGTAGTTTCTCCCATGCCTCCCGCCAATCCCACGAGCAAGAAGCCGCTGGATATTGTCGTCAAATTTGCGCTCTGGGTGTTTGTGGGGTCCTTTGCACTGATTTGGGGAGGGATGTATCTCAGCCGGCCCGACCGCTCGATTCCACCCTATACCGTAGGTTCTCAGTCCGGTCATTTCGTGGCAACCTACGTTCCTCGAGATACGCAAGATGATCAACTCGAACAATTGGTGAAGCGGTTTCGAAAAGTCGCCCATCACACGCGCGATTTCGGCCCCATGAAAATCTACCCGACCACCGCCGGTGATCCAGGAGGGCGGTACCGACAGATCGTGATTTATGTGTTTGACGATCATCTGAAGACGGAGCCGGAAGTCTTGGCCAAGTATCTAAAGGGCGACCCAGGCGTGGCGAAGGATTATGAACACTCCATGCGCGGGTATTATCGATTGCTGGATCAGGATGAAGACGGGGGCGTGGGCCCCATTCCTCAAGATGGAAATAGGTTCAGCGACACGCGCATTCTGTTCAAGGGGCTTGTGACGGATCCTTTACCGGTCGAACCGGAGCCTGAGCCAGGTATCTCGATATCACCTCTCTAAATCGTTCGCGTAATGAGTCATCTTGGATCGTCTCAGTGTGTGAGGTCACGTCAGGCGGGGGGATAGTCGGATGCGGAGGCATGAGGTTGGCATTGAAGACATCGGTGTCGTTTCCGCTTGCTTCGGGAATCTCTCCGATCCGAAAAGCAATATCGGTCACGTACCCTGGACCGGCCTCTGCCTCTAGCTTGGTCAGTAGGGCCGGTTTCAAGAACGTCAATTGTTGTAACCAAACAGGATTTCTGACGATGAGGTACAGTTTCTTGAAGCGAATCTGAGAGGGCCAGGTATGACTCGCCATGGGTTCGCCGACAAGATCGTGCCAGCGGTGCTGTAAACGAAGTTCTATTAATCTCGGCTCCAGACCCAGTCGTTTGGAGATCCCGGAGAGGATACTGCCGAAGGAGTCGAGCCTACCGGAACCCATGAAGGGCATCATAGGCGGTATCTAAGAACGAGATCAAGGCGTAAGGTCGTTCAATGCCCAAAGAGACAGAAGATCAGTCCAGAGTCGTGGCGACCAATCGGAAGGCTTATCACGACTATTTTATCGAGGAGAAGTTCGAAGCAGGGATGGTCCTCAAGGGGACCGAAGTGAAATCACTTCGCGAGCGCCGTGTGAACCTACAAGACAGCTATGCCGACGTCAAAGAAGGAGAGGTCTTTCTTCACCATTGCCACATCAGCCCGTATAGCCACGGCAATGTCATGAACCATGACCCGATCAGAACGCGAAAATTGCTCCTGCACCGAAAGGAGATCAACAAGCTTCTGGGTAAAACTCAGCAGAAAGGGCTCACGCTGATCCCGCTCCGCATCTACTTCTCAGCGCGAGGTCAGGCCAAGGTTGAACTGGGATTGGCAAAAGGGAAAAAGCAACATGATCGTCGCGCGTCGATCAAGGCTCGAGAGGCGGGACGAGAGGTTGAACGAGCGATGAAAGAGAGAAAATAGAACAGCCCCTCTCGGCTTCGAAGCGACGCCCATTTCCCTACCGTCCTCCGCCTCACATTCAAACACCGGTATTCACACTCAAGCACCCTCCCCGTCAGGTCATTCCTGACCTGATCAGGAGGTCGGGCTGGTTACCGACTCGCGGTCTGCATCATGGCGAACAGCACACTGAATATGGCCAACAATAAGAACCCTTCAATAAAGGAAATCATAATATGTGTTCACCCCCTTTCACTTTCCTACAGGTATACGCCTGAATTATGAAGCGACCATGAGGGGATCATGAAGAGTTCTTCATGCTGGCATAGGCAAATCACACGTCGGAAGAGGTACGCGAAAGTAGGTATGAGGCTGGGAGGAAATCGCGCGTGCGGACAAGAAACGGCTACGCAGGAATCGCAGGCTGGGTGAGGGCAGGTAAACGCAAAGTAAAGATAGAGCCTTTGTTGACTTCGCTGGTGACCGCGATGCTGCCGCCGTGGGCTTCCATGATTTCCTTCACGATGGGGAGTCCAAGTCCGGTCCCAGCGGTGTCTTTCGCCCGAGCCCAATCGGTCCGGTAGAACCGCTCGAACAGGTGGGGAATATGCTCAGGTTCGATACCATGGCCTGTGTCTTCGACGGCGATGGCGACCTCTCGACCCACTGGCCGCAGCCGTACCGTGACGGACCCGCCGGACGGGGTATATTGCAATGCGTTATCAAGCAGGTTGATCAACGCTTGTTTAAGCCATTGGGTGTCGCCCAGCACTGATGGAACCGGCTGGGGATCGAACCGTAGTGTGATCTGACGGTCGTCGGCAAGTAGTGCGAGCTCGTCAACGATCTCTTGAATCAGTGGCTCGAGCACGAGAGGGACGAGATTGACCGGAGGCTTGCTGCTGGTGAATTTTGCCAGAGTCAACAAGGGCCGGGTCAGGGCGATGAGACGTTCGACTTGCTGGAGATTGTTCAGGAGCACTTCATGGTACTCATCGACAGTCCGTGCTTTCATCAGGGCAACCTCTAGATTCCCCTGCAGGATCGTCAGCGGCGTCTTCATCTCGTGGGCCGCGATTTCGCAAAAGTTTCGTTGGACTTCACTGCCGCGTTGGAATTGGTCCAACACCGCATTGACGGCCTGGGTCAGTCGCCGAAACTCGTAGTACGGTGAGTCCATCGGTAGGCGTTTCCCGAGGTCGGTGTCTGACATCGTTTCGGCCCCTCTGCACAACGCATCAATCGGGGCCAGGACTTTCTTGGACAACCAGTGACTGCCGATCCAAGCGAAAAAAAGTATCGCTCCGGATCCAAGCCCCAGGAGAAGCACCAGACCATTCAACGTTTCCTGATAGTGAAGCAGCGATGTTTCTGCCTGCAAGACATACTGCGCGCCGCCTTTGCCGACGAAGAAGAGAAACAGGTGACGCGCGGGTATGCCATCAGGTGCCTTGAAAGTCTCAAACAGGATGTTTTTGAGGCGGACTTGTTCAAGAATTCGCGGGGGAAGCGACTCCAGTCTCGAGGCGTGAGGGCTTCTCCAGAGGAGCGACCCTCCAGAAGAAAAAACCCGGAGGGCATGAGTGACGTCTGGCAACACGTGCTGGTCCGTAGGGCTTTGAGTCAATTCACTGGTCGGTGCAATATCCCGGTCACGGTGTTCGAAAAGCTCGGGCTTCCGCTCCACGAATTCGGCCAGGGTCTCCCCCAGTACGAGCAGGCGTCCGTCTACAAACCGCTGGAGCAACACTTCACTCGCGGCGTAGACGAGTGCAGAGAACAGGAGCAGCCCGGCCATTAAGACAAAGGCAGACCAGCTGATCAGGACGCGCAGCGATTTCATGCAGTCGCGTCCGGCTCTTCAAGCATATAGCCGGCGCCTCGTACCGTGGCGATCAGGGGTGGAGAAAAGTCCCGGTCGATCTTAGCGCGGAGGGCCCGAATATGGGCGTCGACGATGTTTGTCATGGGGTCATAGCTGATATCCCAGACATGTTCGATGATCGCGGTACGCGTCAGGACCCGATTCTTGTTCCGTAAGAGAAATTCGAGGAGCGCGTATTCTTTATTGGTGAGCGCGATCTCTTTTCCGGCGCGCCAGACGCGATGAGAAGCCGGATCCAATCTCAGATCCGCCACCTGCAGTTGGACGATTTGTTGTGCACTGCCACGCCGTAGGAGTGCGCGTATTTGTGCCAGCAGTTCGACGAACGCAAACGGCTTGGGGAGAAATTGATCAGCTCCGGTGTCGAACCCCGAGACCTTATCCTCCACGGTGTTGCGGGCGGTCAGGAGCAACACCGGCGTCATATTCCCCTTATCGCGAATCCGGCGGCACAGGGCGAGGCCATCGAGCTTGGGAAGCCCGATGTCGAGAATGAGAAGATCGTACGCATTGTGTAACGCGAGTTCCAACCCTTCCTCACCATCGGTTGCCACGTCAACCGCGTAGTGCTCTTCTTTCAACCCTTTTCGGATGAATTGGGCGAGATCCGCATCATCTTCCACTAAGAGAATTCGCATGGCTCTCCTTACACGTGACCGCGACCGCTGTCACCCTCAACGAGACCAGACAGTGACCTGGACCCTGTGGATCAACAAAGACCGCTCTTGCAGTCCGTGACGACAAGGTTTGTGGCTTTCTCACCGGTGTCCAGCTCTAGGGTTGCCCACGCAATTCCACCCTGAGAGGCATCCTGGTGTGCCCCGGGACCCCCCTCGAGAAGGCTGACTATATAATAGCGTCCAGCGGGAAGTTTCGTGAACCAAAAGTGACCAGTTGGATTGGCCCGGGTTGTGCGGAGATAGGGGACAAGGCGTTTGTCGGTCAACAGTTGAGACAGGACATCTCGAAGGCAATCCACTGATGACACGGGAACAGCGGAATTATCGGGAAACGATGCGATACTGTGTGAGGGGCAGGCGGCCACGCGCACATATCGGTTAAACCAGTCCCGGGTATAGGGTATTCGCGGAATCAAGTAGACCGGTACACCGGCCTGCGTGACGGCCTTGCCGGAGGGTGAGCTGAGGAACACTTGGCCCGTTGCCGCTCCTCGCCCTTTTGGCTTGTAGGAGAAGAGTTCCTTCTCATTCAGTGCAGGGGGATTTGCCGGAAGCGGCTCGGCCGCCGGTGCCGATAGATCAGAAAAGATGCGGATCAGCAGAAAACAGGCGAACCACCAACCGAGCGTGATCTGAGGCCACGTCATGTCGGGGAGGCTGGGGTCGCTGGCGATTCGTCAGACGCGAGTCGAGAGGGGATGGCCTTATGTTTGAGGGCGCGACCCTTCTCCGGCGTCGGATCGGTGACGACACCATAGACCTCGCGTCCCTCGTGACCTTCCGGCAAATACTCCGTGATCGGCATCCCATCTTCGCGAACAAAGAGGAGGCAGTGACAGTACTTGTAGATCTGCATTTCGTCGCAGGCACAGATCCAACGTCGGAGCTTGGCTTCGGCTTGTTTGTCCTGATAGAAATTGCAGGGACAGAGGGGCTTCCCCAGTTCATCAATGTGCATCGCTAGCCCGTTGACGACCGCCTCGGTCACGGCGGAGTTAGGATGCATTGTGGTTCCGCTCTTCTCTGCAAACCCTTCCACAAACTTTCGTATTTTCTCAAGACTGTCCTGTGTTGGCTCGGCCATTGACCTCCTCCTACGAGCGATGAAAGGCAGATCCGCTAGTTTACAAGGGGAATTCGCTGCTTTACAATCCGGCTCTTCGGTCGGCTCTCATAACCAAATCTGATACACATGTCCATGCAGCAGATCTTGCATCAACGGCTCGCTTCCGAATTGGGTACACAAGTTGCGGAGGCACTCATGACTCGGTTGCCTCAGGCCACGGGTCGACCGGATGCGGGGGAGCAAGTCTTGACCTTGCTGGATGAACTGCACGAATTATCAGCGAAAACAGCGAATGCGGCAGTCGTGGCACTCCCTGAATTGGACCGTCGCGCCAGGTTGGGAGATATCATCCTGTGGCTTGACCTTGGGGTGGCCTTATCCGAGTTGTCAGGCGCATCCGCGCTCAAATATTTTAAAGATAGCCCCTTGGTGCTTGGGCTCATCGAACCGGCTCATGCGCGGGCTGAGGTCCTGACGATCGGTCTGGAACTGGCTGAGCAAGACGCCAACGTCGCACTCGAATACCTTCGGCATGCTCCGCAGATTCTCTCAGAAGTCCCGACGATTCACTTGCGCCCCTGGCTCGACATCGGCATGGAACTCACGCACGTCAACGTGGTCGTGGGTCTCGAGTTCATCCGGCACATCTCCAAGCTCGCCTCCGTGCTGCCGGTAGAGAGCGTACGGGACTGGGCCACCGTGGGCATGAAATTGATTGTGCCGAACAGTCTGGGGAAGCCGGACTATGTGGCCACCATGGAGTTTCTCAGGACCAGCCCCTCCATTCTTGAGCAGATAGAACAGCCGACCGTTCGTGCCAAAGTCGTCTCTCTCTGTCTCTTGTTGGCCGAGCGATCTCCGGAATCCAGCATCGCCTGGCTTGCGGATTCACCCAATCTCCTACGCGGAGTGCCGTCGGAAGCATGGAGGATCAAGTTGTTGCAGTACGGGTCCCTGCTAGCCGAAAAGCATGTGGAGGCGACCATCGGCTATTTATATCGTGCGCCGGAGCTGGTCCAACTGCTGGGGGACGGGCCGGAGGCCGTCTCAAAATTTGAGAATTGGTTCACGACCGGAATGGAAGTCCTGGCCTACAGCCCGGACGCAGCACGCGCCTTTTTTGCAGTCGAGTCCCAGAAAGCGCTGGCCTCGGTTGAGCAGGCGTTAAGTGGGGTGCCGTTTCGACAGGTTGCGCGAAGGATCAAATTGTTTGTCCAGGGAGTCTGCGGAACCGAGGTGGCCGTGACGGCGCTTCCGGATTCCGTGATGGGTCTGGTCCGGGCGACGGTCAGCGCAGACGGACGGTCCATTTCGTTGCCGGCGCTGCTTCGTCGGTATCCGACGGCTGCAGAGAATGAGCGCCTCTACCTCGTGATGGCGGCGCACGAAGCCGGACATTTGGAATTCGGTACCTATCGGCTTACGCTCGATAGGCTCGCTGATCTGGTTGATCGCGTACGTGAACGTTACAGTCGATCCAGTGAGGCCAGACCTGATACGCTGAATGCTTTGTTTCAGCTGTACCCCCAGGCTCTCCTCGTCAAGGATCTCTGGGTCGTGCTTGAAGATGCTCGTATCGAGTGCTTGTTGCAAGCCGAGTATCCTGGCCTTGGGCGTGATCTGGCACGGTTGGCTGCCGAATCCATCACCCCGCGCGATCCTTCTCAAGGGGTGACGGTCAGGGAAGTGGTCGTCGACTGCCTCTTGAGGCTATCGACAGGCGAAACCGAAGCTGCTGCAGTCCCGCAGGCGGTGAAGGAGGAAGTCTCCATCCTCTGGGGTATGAGCCAGGCCGTTCTGAAGACGACGGCCACGGCGGAGGACGTCGTTCGCGTGGTCGACGCCGTGTATGTGAAATTGGAAGAACTCTTGGCGGTTCGTGGGGAGCCGATCACTGTCGAACGAGACGAAGAGCCAAAGGATGGGCAAGAGGACCAACCCGCAGCTACGCAGCCAGGTGATCAATACCGCCCAGTGTCTGATGTAGCCTATCGTGGCTCGATGAATCCGGAGTTCATCGCATGGAGCCAGGAACAGCTCGAACAACGGTCGGAGCCTCCGGCGCACGCTGAGAATGCTTCGATAGGAAATTCCCGTCGCGGTCAGGAACCCAGAGGGAACGAGCGCTTAAGCGAAGGGCGATCCTTGCCGTCTTTGGTCGAAGATAGTGTGGCTGTCGAACTCGGTGCCCGATCGAGGCAAGACGTCCTGACGCACGAAGGACAGAGCGTGCTGTACCCCGAGTGGGACCATCGGATTGACGATTACCGGATGCATTGGAGCCGTGTCAGGGAAGGTCAGGCGGATATCGGATCCGATGAGTTCGTCACCACGACGTTAGCGGCGCAGCAAAGCGCCGTCCGGTCGCTCCGACGGTTCTTTGAGGGGTTGCGTCCTCCTGCGTTTCGGCGCGTCACTGGGCAACCGGACGGTGATGAGGTGGATCTCGATGCGGTGGTTCGACGGGCCGGAGAGCAGCGAGCGGGCAGAGAAGGCGATGATCGGATCTACATCCGTCGAGAAAAGCGTGAGCGCGATGTCGCCGTGGCGTTTCTTGTCGATGTGAGTGGATCGACCAGCCGGACCCTCGACCATGGGCGTCGAGTGATCGATGTAGAAAAAGAGGGACTGGTGCTCCTCTGCGAAGCACTGGAAGCCGTTGGCGATCAATATGGACTGTATGCCTACTCCGGCCAGGGACGTGGTATGGTCGACTTTCTCACGGTCAAAGATTTTGACGAGCGGCTTGGTGCCTCGACCGCCCATCGGCTGGGAGGCCTGACCCCCCGTCATCAGAATCGTGATGGAGCGGCGATACGGCATGCCACAACAAAGTTACTAAGGCGGGGAGCGAAGAACCGTATCCTCATGCTGTTGAGTGACGGACGACCGTTGGACGATGGCTATAAGGATGACTATGCGCTGGAAGACACGAAGATGGCCTTGCGCGAGGCGCGAGTGCGGGGAGTCGAGGCTTTTTGTGTGACGATTGATCGGGAAGCGGAACACTATCTCGGCCGCATGTATGCCGACACGCGGTATTGCGTCGTCAGCACGGTCGAAGCCCTTCCTTCCAAGCTGCCTCGTATTTACCGGCAATTGACGGCGTAACCAGGTATTGCGTATGACAGACTCGAGTGGAAAGCCTCAGGTTCCCGCATGGTTATATAAGCTTTTCACGGGCCACCAATATCCCTATGTCCGTCGCTTAGCCAAGTTCGGACAGACGGTGAAACCCGGTGAAGACCGCCCTGAACCGACGAAAGACATGATCGAGACCAAGTTTTGGGAGATCTATCCTCGATGTCGAGCGAAGGTGTTGCAGGAAGTAAAAGAGGGGATGATCGTGGTCTTTCATGACTTGGGCGAATACCCTCCCGGTGGGTACCAGGAGCTGGTCGAGAATCCAGAGGTGTTCCTGGCAAACACCTTCGGTAAGAAAAAGATCAAGGTCAATTTCTACGACGGGGAGACTTTCGTCTGTACCATCAACTTCAAGGTTGGGGGTTGGACTGAGCATGAACATGCGTGAGGGATCTAACGTGACGCGTACGGAGATATTGCGCTTCACAGCTCACGTTTCACGTTTTACGAGGTAGTGATGATGACACGTCAAAAAATTACAGTGGTAGGAGCCGGGAATGTCGGGGGGACGACCGCACAGCGGTTGGCAGAGAGAGATCTTTACGATGTGGTGCTAGTCGATATTGCCGAGGGAGTCCCGCAAGGCAAGGCGCTCGACATTGCTCAAGCCGGGCCTGTCTGCGGGTACAACTCCCGAGTCGTCGGCACGAACGGGTATGAGGAAACCGCCGGATCGTCTATCGCCGTCATCACCTCCGGCATGCCGAGAAAGCCCGGCATGAGTCGTGACGAGTTGTTGACGACGAATGCGAAGATCGTGAAATCGGTTGTCACCGAGCTGGTGTCTCGATCACCGGAGATCATCCTCATCCTTGTGACCAATCCATTGGATGCCATGGTGCATGTCGCACGGAGGGTCAGCGGCCTCCCCAAATCGAGAATCATCGGCATGGCCGGTGTGTTGGATTCTGCGAGAATGCGGACCTTCATCGCAAGCGAGCTGAATGTGCCCGTGACCGACGTCGAGGCCATGGTTCTGGGCGGGCATGGCGATACGATGGTGCCATTACCGCGGTATACGACCGTGAAGGGGCGGCCGGTGTCGGAACTCATGTCGAAGGAGAAATTGGACGCCATCGTCAAGCGTACGCGAGACGGGGGGGCTGAAATTGTGAGCCTCTTGAAAACGGGCAGCGCCTTCTATGCGCCCTCGGCGTCGGCTGCCGCCATGGTGGAAGCGATCCACAAGGATCAGAAGCAGGTGATGCCCTGCGCCGTGCTGTGCGAAGGAGAATATGGACTCAAGAATGTGATCGTCGGCGTGCCGGTGAAACTCGGACGCGGTGGCGCTGAGCAGATCATGGAGTATGAGCTGACGAGCGATGAGCGGGCAGCATTAGAAACGTCGGCCAACGCGGTTCGTGAACTCTGTAGTACCGTGGATCGGCTGATGGCCTAGGAAGCCCCCTCAACCATCATCGTTTGAGGGGCTCTTATGGGCGACCGACCTCCCATTCGCGTAGGTCCTTCGTCCGCTTGACATTAAGAGAAACGCTGCAGTACAGAGATAAGATTAGGCCGTCAACCGTTTTTGAAGAGAGGGGAGTTATGAAATTTCTTGAAGATCCAATGCAGACGATGTGGGCGGGATTTGCCCTCACCGTTGTGTTGATAATGATATATCTGGGGTTAACGGGCATTGGCGCCGGCGAGGCCGATTGGGGCCAGATGATCCTTCGCTGGGTACACTTCCTGGCCGGGATCACGTGGATCGGGCTTTTGTATTTCTTCAACCTGATCAATGCCGCCTTCTTGAAGAGCCTGGATGGGCCGACGAAGAACATCGTGATTCCGAAGCTTATGCCGGCCGCGCTCAACTGGTTCCGGCACGGAGCCACCGTGACCGTCGTGGCCGGGGTGCTCTTGTATGGTCACATGTACCACAAGGGTGGAACGGGAGCCGTCGCCTTGGCGATCGGTGGGTTGCTTGGCATCATCATGATGGGCAATGTCCACGGCATCATCTGGCCGAACCAGAAGAAGATCATTGCCGCCGTCACCGCGGCTGGGCAAGGAACACCTGCGCCTCCGGAAATGGCGCAATGGGGACGCACCGCCTTGCTGGCCTCCCGGGTGAATTTCCTGCTCTCGATTCCCATGCTGTTCTTCATGGGAGCCGGCAGCCACTTCAGATAAAAACCTTCTTTGCTGCACCGGTGGGATATATCCCACCGGTGCATGCCAGCATCGTACTCACGCCTTCCATCGACCTCGGTGCCTAAATCACCCAAGCGATTTCGAGATCGCACAAGGGATGCAGGTTACAAGAGACCCGTGTATACTTCTCACTATGAGCGCGCATCAACGCAACACCGTGACATCTCCCAAGCGACGTCACAGCAGGCTAGGACAACGACTCGCAGATGAAAAGGTCGAACGAGCGAGGCGTCAGACTCCAGAAGAACGCTTGGCTATCGCACTGCACCTCTCCGATTTCTGCTACAAATTGACACAGTGTTCTCCGAAGCCCTAAACCAAGTCATTGCAAGACTGGAACAAGCGCGGAACGCCCACCTGCTTCGTTCCTATGCGTTAATCGGCGGTTTTGCCGTATCGGCATGGGGGGTCGCACGAGCCACACAAGACATTGATCTTGCCGTCGCGCTTGGACCATCCGAGCCTCAGGCACTCGCCGAGTACCTTGAGGCGACGTATGAACCGGGCGATATCGATGACCCGTTACGCGGTGTCTTTAGGCTGAATCTCACATGTGAAGGCCAATCCGTGCCCATTCAACTGATCGTGTTGCCCTCGAAGTGGGTCGACATCGCGTTCAGAGGGATTGAAACAGTGAAGGCCCTTGGCTGTTCAGTGCCGGTGGTGAGCTGGCAAGCGCTCGTGCTCTTGAAACTCTATGCCGGAGGGCCAGTTGATTGGCAGGATGCCCGCAGTATTGTGGCAGTGCGCAGTCCCAACGTGCAGGCTCAAGAAGACCTGCTCGCGCAGGCGGAAAAAGTGGGACTTGCCCACGAAATGCGGACCCTACTCAATTCGACCGTATGAAGGAACGCCTTGAGAGATCCTTCTTGGAGAGAGCTAAGGGGGACCCACAGCCGTGCTGACCTCCTGGTTGAATTTCCTGCTCTCGATTCCCATGCTGTACTTCATAGGGGCCGGCAGCCACTTCAGATAAAGCCTTCGATTCTGCGGCGATGGGAATCTCCCCATCGGCGCAAGCCAGCCCGTACCCAAACCTTCCAATCAACCTCGCGCTATGTCTCTGCTTCCTGTCTGGACTTGTGGGGTCAGCGTGGATTCTTCGAGAGAGGAATCATTTTGATAAAGGCCGATGGGGTAATGATACGGACCGCGTGAAATCGGTTAAGGCTAAGCAGGTCTTTGTCTCCTGTTACCAGGTAGTCTGACTTGGACTCGATGGCCGCGGCAAGAATTAATCTATCATCGGGATCGCGCAGTAGTGGGGCCGATACTGCGCGCGTTCCCGATACCGCGATAGCCACTTGGGCCAGCAGTGTCACGTAGTCGCGAATGTCTTCAGGAGAGAGATGGTAAAGGCGTTGGAGTTTTGGACGGGAAAGGGCTTCGCGAAGTTCTTCCAAAATAGGAGGACTGGTGACGAGATCAAAATCCTCGGCTCGCCAGGCTTGGAGGAGTTGAGCCGGAATGCCACGAGGAGTGATGAATGCGCTGACAAGTATATTCGTGTCGAGGACAGCCTTAGGCACTCAATCGCCCACGGCTTCGACGAGCGGCTCGAGCCTGCTTCACAGCTTGTGAGGCATCGTGACGTGCATCACGTGCCGGCATGTTTTTGTTTCTTGCCCATACCCGATCGAGGACCGCAAAGAGCCGGTCTCGTCGTTTCGTCAAAGCTTGGTACCGATCGAAAGAGATCATTGCCACTACGGGGCGGCCTTGTTCTTCGACGATCACGGTATCCTTCTTCCTGCGCACCCGGCCGAGCAGGGAGGGGAACTCCTGTTGAGCATTCTTGGCACTGCAGGTCTTTACCATGAGATATCCTCAGTCATGATGGCTCTGCGGCTGAGTGTACACCGCGTGTGTATGAGAATCCAAGGAAAGTTCGGTACAATTCCCAACAGCATTGCTTCGCCCTTTCCGAACTCAGCCCACGACGGCATAAACGCCAGCGATGCAGCGACCTGGCATTTGCTACGCCA
>JAHBWR010000041.1 GCA_019636875.1 Nitrospira sp. | reverse complement strand
CGCCTTGGCCTTCAACTGGACTCGGCGATCAAGAGGATCGACTATCATGTGGTCTCACGATTGAAAGAATGACGCTATAGAGGTCGTATCGGCACTCTGCATGTAGGATTGTGATTCATCCGCATGCTGACAGCCATGTCAACGTTCTCCCACAGAGTTTCGTCTCGTGAAAAAACTAGGATGCACCAGAGAGCTCCAGTGAGCCTGCCGACTCTGTCGATTTCTGAGTCATGTTCAGATATAAGTTGGCTTTCGAGGAGGGCAAACTCACAATGCGAAATACTTTGTCCGTATCGCTCCGTTCGCCCCGTGCACGGTTGGGAGGGTATGTGCTGCTACCCAGACTCATTGATAAGGTACGGCTTCAGACGCGTGGTCAGCTTCCGCCAGAATATGAGGAGAATCTGCTCAGCCAAGATCCCACAAAGATGGCCACTTCCTTGCTTTTACCGGATTGGGGGCCGAACAACTGCGGCGCGTGATTCTTTCTGAGGCATCCGATGAAGCGGTGTTGGCCTGGGTGAAGAGTCATGCGCGGCCGCACACCTCGGCAGAGTTGGATGAATGGGCCGAGAAGATCAAGGCGTATCGGCCTGACGCCGCGCGGGTGGCCTATCGACGACGAGTTTATCCAGATTTGGCCGCCAAGGTGGATGTCGGATCCCTCGACGTCTTTGATTTGATCGACATGGACGAAGGGCGGCTACCTCTCCCGGCTCGATGAGCTGGTTGTGCGCCAAGTCCGACTCGACGACCAACAATAATCAGCCATTCTGAGCTCCCTGCCTCAGCGCCTACAACACCATCGCATGGTCACAGAGATATATGCCGTCTTGGCGCACCAACACCATTTCGGCCACAAACTCGTCCTTGGCTTTAGTAAAGTGCTGTTTCCAAATGATGGCTGCCGAGTCTGGTCGTTTGAATACAGCGATCGGCTGACGCTCGGCAAAGAATCCCTTCTCTGCCTGATACTGCTGACACACCTTCCGGATATGCGCTTTGGTCACGACCTTCTTCATCCGATCACTGAAATCTCGAACATGCGTCTCGTAATCAATTCTCATGGAGGCGTCCATCAGATTGTCCATGACAGGAGTGGCAATATCCAGAATTTCATTATCCGACATGTCTTCAAAATTCATCGTCCCCTCGCTTGTGGTATGTATAGGGTAGTGAGATATATTCCGAGAAAAGCTCAATCGCAAGACGCTGAGCCCCGGTCTCTGATCTCTTCGGGTCAGTGACGACATGCGAGTTCCTAAGTTGATCACGGCACTCTTTATTTGATGCCTTTCTTCGTTTGAGCGCAGCCGTAGAAAAGCCGCTTTAAAAACTCATGCTTCAGTTCGTGTGCCAGCGCTTAACAAAGCTCAAAGTCTTAGATCCGTGGTCTCGTTCAGCGTGCTAACGATCCGACTCAGCCGGTTCTTGTCATGAGCGCTTGGCCGTTCATCATCTTACTGGGTATCTGCCTCAATCTTGCAGGGTGCTATGAGCGACTTGTGGAGCCAGCCGACGTATTCGGCGACATCAAACAAGGGGCAACCTATAGTCCTGCCTCGACCATGATCGATGACTGGTATGCAGTCGAAGCCATCGATCCTCAGACCTTTGCCATCAATGAACCAAGGTCGTCTCAATACAACACGTCCTATTTGATTGTGGGCGATACGCGGGCACTCATGTTTGATGCAGGCAGCGGTGAACGGCCTCCTGGCTCTCGATCCATGCGGGAGGTGGTAGAGCAATACGCAGACAAGAAACCGATCACGCTGATTCTGTCGCATTTTCATTATGACCATATTCATGATGCCGCAACATTCGATGGGGTGACACCCATCGACCGCCCTGAGATCCGCGACAACATGTCAGATCAGATCTTCACGCTTGGCCCATGGGAATCGCTCGACATGGAGTGGCGTTCCCTGAAAGTTAGTGCCTTCATCTCCGATGGCGCAGTGATCGATCTAGGAGGGCGCAGCCTCACGTTGCTCAACTTGCCTGGACATACGATGGAGTCGGTCGTGCTTGTCGATAAGGATCGTAATAGGGCCTTCACTGGTGATTTTGTCTATCGCCATCGTGGCGGCATCATCGCCTTTGCGCCGGGGTCTGATCTCGTGACCTATCGAGCCAACAGTGGTCGCTTGCTACAACTCACTGATGGTAGTACGTTGTTTTTTGGCGCACACGGCATTCCACGGTTTGATCGCGACTGGCTGGCACGGCTGGACAGTGAGTTGGATAAGATGATTACGGGGAATGCAGAATATCGATACGTCGCGCACTATCTCGCTCCAGGTATTCCATGGCGGGTGCAACAGAGTGGAGACCTATACATTTACACCACGCCGCTGTTTGATCCGACGCTCTTCTGGTCGAAGTGGACGCTACTACTCTCGATGACTGTGAGCATGTTAATACTCTCTGTTCTTTTTCAGATTGCTCGCCGAACGTTGGTGCATGACCGCGGCGAGCGGTTTCCGGCATGATTGTGTGACCAGAGGGAGATCGTATTGAAACATGACCAAGCCTAGATAGAAATCCCACTCCCACTCGTGGGCGTTAGGAGAGTACTATGCAGGGCAGTCAACTCACGAGGTAATGCTCAGACATGAAGCTCGCCATCATCGCCGAGTACGACCCATCCTTTGAACCGCATGTGCAAACCGATGCGGCAATCGCCCATTCTTCGTCGGCGCTGGCACTGGACGTACAATCCGAGTGGATCTCAACGGCCGATGCCAACGTCGCAACTCTGTCGGAGTTTCATGGGATTTGGTTTGCCCCCGGGAGTCCTTATCGAAACCTCAGTCGCACGCTTGAGGCCATACGGTTTGCTCGTGAACACGATGTGCCGACGCTAGGCACGTGTGGTGGGTATCAGCATATGGTCGTAGAATTCGCACGCAATGTCGTAGGGATTCGTGATGCCCAACACGAAGAATATGATCCGATGGCCTCTCGTCTGATCGTATCACGACTGGATTGTTCTCTCGTTGGCCAAGAGATGGGGATCTTGCTGACGCCTCGATCAAGAACTGCTGCGGCTTATGAGGCAGGTCTGATTCGTGAGCGCTACTACTGTAAATTTGGCGTCAATCCTAACTATGTCGATCAGATTTCTCTTGCTGGTTTTAATGTGGTTGGAATGGATGCCGAGGGTGAGTGTCGTGTGATGGAACTCTCGCAACATCGGTTTTTCGTCGGAACACTATTCGTTCCACAAGCGAGATCGCGTCCCGATCACTCACATCCGTTGATCAATGCGTTCCTTCTCGCTGCAGCGCGCTAGTAGAGAGTGGTGTTGGACGGCTGGTTGGTGAAGTGTCTAACGGTCGGCCAGTCAGAAAAAGCGCCGCTTCAAAATCCTATCCGGAACGCCCTGCTATCGAATAGCTAGATTTTCTCTCCATATTTTCGGAAGTGTTGCTTCTTCGCATCCGCGATCCAATTCTCCCGTTTGATCCGTTCAGGATCGGTGTCGAGCTTCTTGGAGATCTTCTTGATATCTTCCGGTTTCCACCGAGCGATCTGAATAAATGTGTAGGTGCCCAGCTTATTCAAGGTCTGTGCGAACACTGGTCCGATCCCGTTGATCTGTTGTAGATCATCTTTCCGTACCGCTTTTCCGTTACCCGATTTGGCGTGGGCAACATGGGACTCTTTCCCTGCGCCATTCTGGACGGTCTGACTGGAAGCAGCCGATGAAGGAGTTGTTTTAGCGCTTACGGCTGGTTTGGTGGGAACAGCCGCTTTGGCGTCAGGGGATTGTTTTGCGCTGAAAACAGCCTTGTTGATGGGCTCAGCTTTGGTGCTGGGAGTGGCACCGGATTTAGGTCGCTCGGCGTGGGAATCTTGTCCAGTGCCGTTCGGTCGTCCCTGCCTGGATATGGAGGCTGCTGAAGCACCGGTCGCACCAGACGCGGTTTTGTCGGGAGATGTCTTGGTCTCAAGCGCTGGTTTAGGGCTAGTAGCAGTCTTGGTGACCGGCTCAGTTTTGATTTTAGATACAACACCAGACTTGTCCAGTTTGGACTGGGAATCCTGTCGTGTGCTGTTTTGTGAGCCATGGGTTGGTCTTGGTCCAGCGGCAGTCGGGGTTGTGGCGGTACTCGGAGTTGGTTGAGCGCTGGAGGCGACTTTGGCGAGCGGAGTTGCCTTGAGATCGCTCGATCCCTTTGCGGAAGCAGAGGCCTCTGCGCGGAGCTCGGCTTGCATTTCTCTGAGCCGCTTTCGAAGGCGAGTAATCTGCTCATCTTTTTCCGGAATCCGCTGTACATCCGTAGTCAGGTTTTGGCGTACGGTCTCGAGGTCTTGCAGCTGCCGCTGGAGACGCGCGATTTGTTCATCACGTTCATGAAGTTGGTGTTTAGCGAGCCTCTGTTCCTCGCGGAGTTGGTGCTCAGCGATCTGATGTTGTTCGCGAAGTTGATCCTGGGCGGTACATTGTTCTTGGAGTTTCGTGACCAGCCCTTCATGTTCACGAACCGTGCGGGTGAGTTTCTTCTCCCATTCCTTGATCTCTGATTCCTTTTCCCGAAGGAGGTGGTTGACCGGTACAAGCTTTTCAATCTTCCGGTCTCGTTCCGCGAGGGTCCGTTCAAGCTGCTGAATCGTGCCGCGATGGGCAGCTTCTCGGTCGCTGAGCTCGACCTCGAGCTGATGGACACGGTCTTGTGTCGCCCCCAGCTTTTCTATCTGCGCGCGGAGGCGGTCGTGGTCGGCGAGGCCTTCGCCGAGTTGAGCGATATGGTCACGCAAGACTCGGATCTCTTCCTTCAACACGCCTTGGGCCTGTTCGGCGGCATGACGAGCCTGATCTGCCTCACGGAGTTTCTCTGCTTGTTCCGCAGCACTTGTGTCGAAGTTGGTCATTCGCTCGTCGCGTTCTGCGATTGATCTTTCAAGTTGCTGGATGGTGCTCCGATGGGCAGCTTCCCGGTCGCTGAGCTCGACCTCGAGTTGATGCACACGATCTCGCATCGTGTCCAGTTTCTTCATCTGGCTACGGAGACGATCGCGTTCGGCGAGGCCTTCGTTGAGTTGGGCGATGTGGTCACGCAGAACCCGGATCTCCTCCTTCAGCACCGTCTGAGACTGCTCGGCGGCATGGCGAGCCTGATCTGCCTCCCGGAGTCCTTCCGCCTGTTCGGCAACACCTGCCTCGAAATTGGTAATCCGCTGTTCACGATCGGCGAGGTCTGTATTCAGTTGGGCGATGTGGTCACGCAAAGTCCGGATCTCTTCGTTCAACGCCTCCTGAGTCCGTTCAATGGCATGACGAGCTTGCTGGGCTTCGCGCAGCTCCTCTGCTTGGGAGGCGGCGGTCGTGTCGATCTTACTGATCCGCCGGTCTCGCTCGGCAATGGTTCGTTCAAGCTGCTGGATGGTTGCTCGATGGGCGGCTTCCCGGTCACTGAGCTCGACCTCCAATTGATGCACGCGGTCTTGCGTGGAATCCAGCTTCGCGACCTGCGCGCGTAGACGATCGCGGTCGGCGAGGCCTTCGCCGAGTTGGGCGATGTGCTCCCGGAGGACTCGGATCTCTTCCTTCAGGACTTCTTGAGCCTGTTCGGCGGCGTGACAGG
Source organism: Nitrospira sp. (assembly GCA_019636875.1). GTDB lineage: Bacteria > Nitrospirota > Nitrospiria > Nitrospirales > Nitrospiraceae > Nitrospira_D. The sequence continues at coordinate 21,933 of JAHBWR010000041.1, read as the reverse complement.
CTTGCTGGGCTTCCCGGAGTTCATCTACCTGGGTTGCGGTAGCAGCATCAAACTGATGAATGCGCTGATCTCGTTCGGCGATGGACTTTTCAAGTTGTTGGATAGTTGCCCGATGGACGGCTTCCCGGTCGCCAAGCTCGACCTCGAGCTCATGGACACGATCTTGCGTGGAATCGAGTTTTGCGATTTGGGTACGGAGGCGATCGCGGTCGGCAAGGCCTTCATTGAGCTGGGTGATATGGTCGCGGAGGACCCGGATCTCTTCTTTCAGGACTTCTTGAGCCTGTTCGGCGGCGTGACGAGCCTGCTGGGCTCCACGAAGTTCCTCCGCCTGGTCAGAAATAATCAAATTGAGATCAGTCATGCGTTGGCGTACGACATCTCCTTCTGCTTCTAGGGCGGTCACCCGATTCGATCGGGCGGCCAATTCTGTTTCAAGTGCCTTTATCTGTTCGGTACGCGCGCTGAGCTCTCGTTGAACGGAGGTGACCGTGCTCTCCGACGACATGACTTTCTGTTCAAGAATTTGCATTGCCGCCGTTTTTACCTTCAAATCGTGCGACGTCGTCTCCAACGCCCGTTCTTTTGTGCGCAAGAGATTGGCGAGTTCCTGGTACTGTTGTTCAATGGAGTCTTTGGGGGGCGGTTGCAACCATTTGCTCAGTGTGCTCATAGTTCATTCATTCCTTCGGTCGGTCATTCGATGGTTGATGAAGGTCAAACGCCTGGTTTGCATCTCCTGTGTGGAGAGGGACGCGATTGAACGAAGGCCGGTCGTGATCGATGGATTGCGACGTCATCGATAGTGGAAACGGATGCTGAGGGATGCACACCAGGGCAAGGAGCATCAATGCACCAAGACCGCCGGTCAAGACTCCCGCACGCCTCATGAGGTCAGCCTGCTATGGATGATGTGATGACTGAAGTACGACACACCACGCTATCACATTTGATGGCTGATGTACTAGGGTGAAATCTGCGTCGTCAGCAAGATTGAGCTTGGAATGTGTATAATCTCAGACTGGTGATCCTTAAAGATGCCCACGCCGAACACGTTGAAATAGTTGAACATGATGAGAGGTGGTTGATCGAGCTACGTCACCTAGGGTGAGACCTGCGGCGTCATCAGATGGCACTCTTTGCGGAAACCGAATTGGGTGTGGCTGAGGAGGCTCGCGGATACAATCCTAGCCTTCGTGTCTGTTCTTTTGCGACGGATAGTGCATTGAGTGGAGGAGGCATTGGGATCCGGCCTAGTCGACGCTTGAGATGAGGACCGTACGCCTTCACGGAAAAATCGCGATCGTCACGGGGAGTAGTAGCGGAATTGGGAAGGCCATTGCTCTCCGGTTTGGTCAGGAGGGAGCCACCGTCGTGATCGCTGCAGGACGGAAAACCCATTGTGAGCAGACTCTCCATCAGATACAGCAGAATGGTGGAGAAGCGATAGTCATACAAACCGATGTGGCGGATGGACATCAGGTTGAACGATTAATGGGTGATACAGTCAGTCGCTATGGCCGGATTGATATCCTGGTGAATAATGCGGGGATTGGCGGGGGTGGCCCTCTAGCTGAGGTGAGCACCCAGACCTTCGATCGGGTGATGGGAGTGAATCTCCGCGGGACGTTTTTCTGCTGTCGTGAAGCATTCCGTCACATGAAACAGCGGGGTGGCGGCGTGATCATCAACATGTCGAGTGTGGCGGGACTGCAAGCCTGGGCGGGGACTGGGACCTACAGCGCGTCAAAACATGGCATCATGGCGCTCACAAAATCTCTAGCGGATGAAGGCCGACCGTACCACATTAAGGTTAGCGCCATTTGCCCGGGAGGCGTGGCCGACGAGCTGGTCGATGCCTCTCCCGCCGAGATCGAGCGTAGCGAAAAAATTGATCCCTTCGATGTGGCGGAAGCGGCCGTGTATCTCTCAACCCTCGGGAAGTACACCGTGGTCCACCAACTTGTCATCGATCGGTTGGGTGCGGATTGGTAGGGGCCATGGAACAGGTACGGCATTCCTCGCTGATCAAGTCGGATTTGTCTCAAACAGGGGAAGTTAATGAACGGTGGCGTTGGGCTCACGCCTGTGCGGTGAGCCCGACGGGTTCTCGGGAGAGGAATGGCTGCTTCTCTGGCGGAAGTTAGATATAGACCTTCTGATGGTCTTCCCTGCGTCGCTTGAGGTTGGAGCCTATGCGAGCGCGCTCTCGTTCGTAGCCCACGGCTGTAAAGTAGAGGGCACGATCGAAAAACTGGTTCAGGAGATGCATGAGCTCCAACTCGCCATGTAGCTCCATGGCGCTATCCGACAATCCCTCTCGTTGAACGAACGCGCACATGTGCTCTTTTGTGGCCGTAATCGCCCAGAGGAAGTGGCTATAGGCCACACCTTGTTCAGCACGCCGGGCGCCGATCTCGGTGTACCGCTGTTCGACTTCGACTTCGGTCTTGTCCATCAGCCAATTACTGAGGTTGTCGTAGATCTCACGGGTACGGGCTCGAAGTTCATCCGGGGGAACTTTGTGCAGGTCACTACAGCGGGGAGAGTTCCACACTTTCTCGCTGAGCTCTCGGGCAAGTTGCTCGGAGTTCTTTTCAATCAGTTTCACCAATCGGCCAGCCAGCATGGCACACCTCCTTGGTTAGATTGAGTAGTTATGGTAGGGAAATGTACGACCTCCTTATTGTGGCCATGACGTTACCTGATTGATGGTCTCGCCGTCAATGATCCGTCCGGTACAGGCCATCTGTCGCCTTGCACTTGCCGGACCCATTTGCTATTCTTCGCCAGCCCATCATATAGCAACGCAACCATCTGACATTGCACACCATTCGAAGGAGTCAAACATGGCCGGCATCAAGCGGGCATTGATTAGTGTTTCGGATAAGGCCGGGGTCGTCGAGCTGGCGAAGGGTCTGGAGGCGCTTGGCGCTGAAATTCTGTCCACTGGGGGTACGGCAAAAGCACTTCGCGATGCCGGAGTACAGGTGACGGATGTGGCCGCCTATACCGGCTCTCCAGAAATTCTTGACGGTCGGGTAAAAACACTCCATCCCAAGATCCATGGGGGCTTGCTTGGCAGGCGTTCGCTCAAGGCCCATGTCGAACAGATGAACCAGCATGGAATCGGTCCTATTGATGTGGTGGTCGTGAACCTTTACCCGTTCGAATCGACGATCGCGAAGTCGGATTGCCAGTTTGAGGATGCCATCGAGAACATCGATATCGGCGGACCGTCGATGTTGCGATCAGCCGCCAAGAATCATGAGGATGTCCTGGTACTGGTAGATCCGGCAGACTACGCGCGAGTGCTTGATGCAGTCAGGGGCAATACGGTGACGGCAGCGCTACGCCGTGAATTGGCCATGAAGGTCTTTCAGCATACGGCGCGCTATGATGGATTGATTGCCGCCTACTTGGAGAAGCAGGCCCGAGGTGGGGAGGTGAAGTTCCCGACGGTGCTCTCGCTGCAGTTTGAATTGTCTGAAACGCTCCGGTATGGAGAGAATCCTCATCAGCAAGGAGCCTTCTATCGTGAACGACACAGCAACGAGCCGTCCGTTTCACGGGGGAAAATTCTTCACGGCAAGGCCATGTCGTACAATAATTTCTTGGACGCAAATTCAGCACTCGAATTGGTCAAGGAGTATGACGAGACGGCGGTCGCAATCATCAAACACAACAATCCCTGCGGGGTGGCGCTTGGGGCGACGCCGGTCGAGTCCTACGTCAAGGCGCGTGAGACTGATCCGGTCTCGGCCTTTGGCGGGGTGATCGCCTTTAATCGAATCGTGGATATGGCTGCGGCGAAGGAAATCACCTCGACCTTCGTGGAGGTCGTCATTGCCCCGGGGTTTGCGGAGGATGCGTTGGCCGAACTGAAACGCAAAAAGGATCTTCGCCTATTGGATGTGGGGCCACTGACGAAAGGGAACCAGGATGGATTTGATCTCAAGAAGCTGGTCGGTGGATTGATCGTACAAGATCGCGATCTCGGTGTGTTGGCCGATCTTCGTGCACTGACAGTGCCGACGGTCCGCAAGCCAACGGACGAAGAGTATGCCGCCTGTTCCTTTGCCTGGAAGGTCTGCAAACACGTCAAGTCCAACGCAATCATCTATGCCAAGCCTGGGCAGACGGTCGGCATCGGGGCAGGGCAGATGAGCCGGGTGGATTCCGTGAAGTTGGCGGCGATGAAAGCGCAAATGCCCGTGAAGGGCTGTGTCATGGCTTCGGATGCGTTCTTCCCGTTTCGCGACGGTCTCGATGCTGCCGCGGAAGCCGGTATTACCGCCGTCATTCAACCTGGTGGGTCGATTAGGGATGCCGAAGTCGTTAAAGCGGCAGATGAACATGGAATGGCGATGATTCTCACAGGCATGCGCCACTTCCGCCACTAAATCGGATGCTGAAACAGGCCCCCAACTTCGTTCTCAGTCGTTCGAGAGCTCCGACGTACGTTCTCCCGGTACGCCTCGGGCTGCTCACTCCTTTCGGCTTCGCTGGATGACCCGTGTGAGGATCCTCTCGCCAACGAAAGGCTCTGCCGACCGACGGCCAGAAAATGTGTGCCAGGTCATGTGGAACTACCTTCCTTCGTTCAGAATAAAAGAGAACACATGAAAATTCTTGTGGTCGGTAGTGGCGGGCGGGAACACGCAATGGTGTGGAAGCTGGCACAGAGTCCGCGCAAGCCTCTCCTCTACTGTGCTCCTGGGAATGCGGGTATTTCATCGTTGGGAACCTGTGTGCCGATCCAGGCGGACGATCTTGCAGGTTTGAAACAGTTCGTGCTTCGCGAGCAGGTTGACCTGACGGTCGTTGGCCCTGAGGTGCCGCTCGCGTTGGGCATCGTTGACGAGTTTCGCAAAGCCAAACTCAAGATTTTCGGGCCGACTAAGAACGCGGCCCGTTTGGAGGCCAGCAAGATCTTTTCAAAGGACGTCATGGCCCAAGCCAAGATCAGAACCGCTCAGGCCAAGAGTTTTGAAAAGGCTGGCGACGCCTTGGCCTATGTTGAGCAGCATGAGCTCCCGGTCGTGATCAAGGCAGATGGGTTGGCTCAGGGTAAGGGGGTCATTATTGCCACGACTCACGATCAAGCGAAACAGGCCATCATAGATACGATGGAGCACGCGGTTTTCGGTCAAGCCGGCAAGCAGGTCCTGATCGAACAGTTTTTGGCGGGTGAAGAATTGACTATCATGGCCTTCACGGATGGTAAGACGGTGGTACCCATGCCAGCGGCGCAAGATCATAAGCGGGTCGGTAATGGTGATACCGGGCTGAATACAGGAGGCATGGGTTCGTATGCTCCTGCCCCACTCGGAACCGCCGAGCTTCAAGCTCAAGTTACACATGAGGTTTTGCAGCCGATGGTGGATGCGATGGTACGTCTTGGTTCTCCATTCCAGGGTGTGCTATACGCAGGACTGATGGTGGTGAACGGAACACCGTACGTGTTGGAGTTCAATGCACGGATGGGTGATCCTGAAACACAGGTGGTGCTCCCGCTGCTCAAGACAGATTTCCTTGATGTTCTCGACGCGGTGGTTGAACATCGACTCGACCAACTCGCGGTTGAATGGCATGGAGATGCCGCGGTCTGTGTCGTTATGGCTTCCGGGGGCTATCCCGGTTCTTACCGGAAAGGGGTAACGATTCAGGGTCTTTCCTCAGCCACATCGGTCACATCAGCCTCCATGGTATTTCATGCAGGGACGGCTCAGCGAGGGACCGAGATCGTTACTGCCGGAGGTCGGGTGCTCGGCATCTTAGGTCGCGGATCGACTCTTAGGGATGCACAGCGTGAGGCATATCGCGTCGTGAACACGATCTCCTTCGATGGATGCCATTTTAGGACAGATATTGCTCATCGTGCACTGAAGACATAAGTCTGCTCAGACTGCCACCCTGAGGCATCCGGTTTATCACACCCCAATCTCCTGGCACTATGGTTTCTATTCTCGCGCTAGAGGTCGTGCTCTTTCCAATACTAGATCCAAACAGCTAGAGCCGATCTTCCGCAGTATCGATAGTAGTCGATCTGCTACAATCGTTCTATTCGATCGAAGAAAGAATAGCTGTGAGGCCAGCGGGTTGAAGTTGCCGCACGGCTCGATCCATTGGTCATGAAAGGGGAACTGAGGATGATGATGCTCAGTCTATCGCTGCAGCGACTCAGCGCGGTTTTTGCGTGTGGTCTCATGCTGAGCCTTGTGGGGTGTGACTATTGGCCGCCCGCGTTACAGGCTCAGATCGAGCAACTACGATCTGAGACGCAAACGCTGGCGATGGAAAAAGCCCAACTGCAAGGGCAAGTCCTGGATCTCTCAAAGGCTAAGCAGGAGTACCAGAGTCAGGTGGATGAACTGAGTCGCACGAATCAGGAAAAGACTGCGATGATCATGGGGCTTCAAAAGCAGTTGGACACGGTTCGCACCAAAACCTCAAACGCGAGGGCTTCCAAGATTACACAACGGAAGACCACACTGAAGGCGACGGTGAAGCCTTCTGGCAAGGCGGCGCAGAAGAGTACCAAGAAGGCACCACCGAACAGAAACTCGGGTTCGAAGGGCGTCGGGAGCCGTTAGCTTAGTTGCGACATTATGAGGAAGATGAGGACGTTGCTGTGTTCGAAGCCGCGGTTGACGAGCTCGTTGATGCTGTCGCAGGTGCTGCTGCGGGAGCCGAAGGCGTTGAGCTTGCTGCGGCGGGAGTCGCAGTGTCTTTTTTCTCGCCCGTCGCCGTCCCCCCGGTGTCCCCTCCGGTGCTTGATGGTGGCTTGAGTTTGTCCGAGTAGTCCGTTACGTACCAGCCGCTTCCTTTGAACAGGATTCCAGGCGAGGAAATCAGTCGTCGTACTGCCTGTCCACATCGTTCGCACGTGGTGAGGGGATCGTCTTTTATGCTTTGTTTCACTTCAAATCGGTAGGCACAGCCTTCACACTGATATTCGTAAATCGGCACGGTTTCCCTCCCTTGTGCACTCTTCTTCCGTCAGATCTTGGTACAGCTCACGTGAGTTTTGCAAACGCGTGTTCGAGGCGTTCAAGACCTCTGAGTATGCTCGTCATGCCGGTCGCATATGATAATCGCAGGTGTTCCCTGCTGCCAAATGGCTCACCTGGTACGGTTGCGATGTACGCCTCGTTCAGCAGGTATTGAGCCACATCATTTGGAGTCTCCAGCATACCTGATGGCCCCTGTTTTCCCAATACTCCTTTGATATTCGGAAAGGCGTAGAACGCCCCCTGCGGCATCCGGCACGATACCCCTGGGATCTTGTTCAACCCGTTCACGATCGTGGTCCGGCGACGAGAAAATTCTTCCACCATTTGCCTCGTGAACGGGTCGCCTAATCGTAAGGCAGCGACGGCCGCTTTTTGGGCGATGGAACAGGGATTGGATGTGCTCTGGCTCTGAATATTAGCCATCGCCGTGATCAGTTCCTTAGGCCCAGCCGCATAACCGATTCTCCACCCTGTCATGGCATAGGCTTTTGAAACCCCATTGATGATGACGGTTCGAGCGGCAATCTCCGGTCCTAGCGAGGCAATACTGACATGGACCGCACCATCGTAGAGGATCTTTTCGTAGATCTCATCGGAAATGACTAGGAGATCATGCCGTACCGCGACCGATGCGATCGCTTCCAGTGTCGCTCGATCATAGGCTGCTCCAGTCGGGTTGCATGGACTATTGACGATGATTGCTTTGGTCCGAGGAGTGATGAGTCGTTCCAGGGGAGTCGCATGGACGGCATACCCCTGCTCCTCTGTCGTGTTGAGCAGGACCGGCGTCGCATCGTTCAAGAGCGCTTGATCAGAATAGGATACCCAGTAGGGGATTGGGATAATGATCTCGTCGCCTGCTTCGAGGAACGCTTCGGCGAGATTGTACAAGGAATGTTTGGCACCGCAGGAAACCAGGACCTGGGATTTTTCGTAGTGCACTCCAAGCTCAGCTTGCAGTTTGTCTGCGATGGCTCCACGCAACTCGTCGATTCCTGAGGAAGGGGTATATTTCGTAAACCCAGCACGAATTGCTTCTTCGGCTGCAGCCTTTACAGGGGCTGGCGTATCAAAGTCCGGTTCGCCTGCGGAAAAGTCGATGACATCCAATCCTTGAGCCGCCATGGCCTTAGCCTTGGCTGCCATAGCTAGGGTGGGAGAAGGTGCGATGCGGCTGACACGGGCAGCGAGCTTCATAGCCTGAGACTCCGGATCCGGTCTTCGAGGCGGCGCGCGACTTCTGGATGGAGAAATTCTGTCAAGTTTCCCCCGTGGCGTGCGACTTCTTTGATAATGGTCGAGGACAGATAGGAATATTCTTCACTAGGCATTAAGAAGACCGTCTCCACCGTTTTGGCAAGTTTGCGATTAATGAGCGCCATTTGAAATTCGTGTTCAAAGTCTGAAATGGCGCGGAGCCCTCGAATAATCGCATGGGCGCCTGATCGTTCTACATAATCCACTAATAGTCCTTCAAATGGTGTCACGTCGACTTGATCGAGGTCTTTCATGACGAGTTGCACCATAGCAAGACGTTCTGAAAAATTGAAGAGCGGATGTTTAGAAGGGTTGGGAGCCACCGCCACGATGACCTTATCAAACACGCGAAGGCTACGCGTAATAATGTCCGTGTGGCCATGGGTAATGGGATCGAATGTGCCGGGATAGATGCCGATCTTCATGGACACTCAGCAGTGAGACTGGTGTAGAGAGAAAGGGCGGTGTCTCCGTATCGATACCGACGCAGGAACTGCGTGCGCCCTACGGATAAGGGGAGGGTGGTTCTGGCAGCATGTTCGATCACCAGCCATGAGTCGGCATGGAGGAGTTCCACGGATTGCGGCTTGGAAATCAATGACGCACATTCTTCGGCATCCGAATACGGTGGATCGGCAAACACGAGGTCGTAGGGACCATGCCATTGATCCGGGTCGCTGAGGAACTGGTGGACTGTCTGGACCCGCAAGGAAAGTTCGTCACCGATCCGACAGACCTGCATGTTTAGTCGAAGCAGTTTCAACGCCTCCTTGTCCGATTCTACAGCGGTGACATGCGCTGCCCCACGGCTCAAGGCTTCTATTCCCACGGCACCCGTCCCAGCATAGAGGTCCAACATCCGACTCTTCGTTAGCCGATTGCCAAGAATTGAAAATAAGGCTTCTCGAACGCGATCCGAGGTTGGACGAAGATGATGCTCCCGAGGTGTGTAGAGCCGCCGCCCTCTATTGGTACCCGCGATCACACGCATACCAACCAATATTATCCTGAACAACTTACACTAACATAGCGTTTTTGTAAGGGTCAAGGAATGTTGGCCGTGAAAGGGGGGCAGGATCGTGTCCTAGCCCGGCAATGACAGATCAGTTGCTTATTTGTGCAAAAGTTCCCAACCCTGATTTTGACCGCACGGAGGTAGAGGACTATAATGTGGTCACTTTTTTGGAGTGCCAGGGTAAGGTGAGAGAGGGGATCGCGCTCAAACGGCCAACTCTCTTGCGGGCTCGGATATGGAGCTCGACACAGAGCGCAATCTAGCGAGTTGTGACTGTGTGAGATTCTCTGGCTGCGAGACTCTTTCTGCGATTGTTGGAAATCGTACGATCAATAATGGCGCCGCAATTAATGCACTTCCATGCATAGAAGACCAGAAAAAAATCTGAAAATCGCTCCAACATCATCATACCTTTACACTTCGGACATTCCATTGAGTCCTCCTAGGGTGGCGACGTTCATTGCTGCGGGCGGACAGAAGCAAGAGCTGCACCAATTTGTCACCCATTGGGATTTCAATAGGTTATGAGTTACGTATTTGTCGCTGGTGGGCAATTTCAGCGTCTTTGACGGTACAAAAGCGTCCGGTCCGTCAATTTTTTGTCCAAGCGTGTGATCTATGGCGGATGTGAAAGGGCCGAGGAACGGCATTGTCCACTGGCCCAAAACAGAGCGCCCCCGTGAACGTCTTCTTTCCAAAGGCTCAGAGGCCCTGTCCGATGCGCATCTTCTCGCCATCCTGCTGAGGACAGGGAGACGCGATTCTTCCGCTGTACAAGTGGCCATCGAGCTCCTTGATCGGATGGGAGGCTTAGGTGGGCTCGCGGCCTGCGGCATTGAAGAACTCTGTGCCGTTCAAGGAATCGGTCCTGCCAAGGCGGCCCAGCTCAAGGCCGCCCTGGCATTGGGAAGGCGTTCACTGGCGATTCCACTCTCGACAGGGACGCGTATTTCATCGAGCGCCGATCTCTTCAAGCATTTTCATCCCGTACTCCGCGATGTGAAACACGAACTCTTCAAAGTGGTACTACTCGACGCCAAGAACATGGTGGTCAAAGAAAGCACGGTTTCTGAAGGGAGTCTGACGCTCAGTATCGTTCATCCGCGGGAAGTCTTTGCACTCGCTATACGCGAATCGGCGGCTGCCGTGATTTTTCTTCACAATCACCCAAGCGGAGATCCCACTCCCAGTATGGAGGATCGACGGTTGACCGATCGATTAGTCGCAGCCGGTAGTGTCTTGGGGATCCGAGTACTAGATCATCTCATTATTGGCGACGGTCGGTACGTCAGTTTCGCTGACGAGGGATGGCTCACGCGACCACGAGATGATCGGGAAGACATGTGAGGCAATCAATGCACTAACCTTATCCATCCTCAACCGGAGGGCATGCCATGGAAACCACCCGTGAAGAGCCCATCAGAAATGTGGCAATCGTGTCCAATGTCGGGGCCGGAAAGACGTCTCTCTGCGAAGCCCTCTTATATGTCGCCGGAGTGATCCCTTCCATGGGGTCGGTGACGGATGGAACGACCGTCTCAGATTTTGAACCCGAAGAGCTCCGTCATCGCACATCCACCAGTACCAGCCTTCTTCAGTTCAGTTGGAATCAAACCGCGATCAATTTCATCGATCCTCCTGGAGCGCTCGATCTTCTTGGCGAACCGATGGCTGCTCTACCCGCCGTTGATGCAGCCGTCGTGGTCGTAGATGCGAGCAGCGGCGTGAAATCCGAACTCGATAGGCTCTGGTTGAAGATCCAGGGGTTGAATCTACCCTGTCTCCTGTTCGTGAATGGGCTGGACAAAGAGGGTACATCTTTTCAGTCCTCACTGGAAACCTGTGGCCAACACTTTGATGTAGTTCCAATTCCTGTCACGATACCGGTTCATCAAGGTGGGCGATTCGTCGGAGTCTTTGACGTGAGTTCCGAGAAGATTATTCGCTCTTGCCCGACGTCTCCAAAAAACGATCAACACTCGCTTGATGTTGATCAACAGGAGCTGTACAAGGACGCGCGCATTCGGCTGGTAGAGGCAGTGGCCGAGACTGACGAATCTCTCCTCGAGCGGTACATCTCTCAGGCGCAATTGACACAGGAAGAGCTCTTAGACGGTCTGCGACGCGCGACTCATACAAAACGCCTTCTTCCAGCCTATGCGGGATCTGCCACTCAGAATGTGGGAGTTTGGTCACTCTTGAATGCCATGGTGGCGTTGTTACCCTCGCCAGGAGAGCGTGGCGCGGATCATCCATGGTACGGGACTCATCATGAAATGAGCGAATCATGCAAGCGGAAAGGGGAGGTCCTAGAGCCTTTTTCCGGATATGTCTTCAAGACTCTCATTGATCCGTTCGTGGGACGACTGTCCTATTGTCGCGTGGTGTCGGGAACAGTTCAGACTGATGTAACGATCTGGAACGCCTCACGACAGGTGCGAGAGAAGCTCGGCCATTTCTACAAGGTGCTGGGCAAGCGTCATGTGATGGTCGATTCCGTCAGGGCGGGAGACATCGTGGCGATTGGGAAACTCAAGGACACGCTGACGGGTGATACTCTGTGTCAGGAGAGCGCTCCTATCTGTTATCCGGCAATTGGAATGCCGAAACCAATCTTATCATTCGCCATTGAGGCACAATCCAAGGCGGAGATCGATAAGGTCAGTCTCGGCCTCCACAAGCTCGTTGAGGAGGATCCGACACTCGAGTTTGCGCGCAATGCTGAAACGAAGGAAATGGTGCTGAGCGGGATGGGGCAGTTCCACATCGATCTGGCAGTGGAGAAGTTGCAACGAAAGTTTGGGGCAGTCGTCACGCTGCATCTACCGAAGATTCCGTACCGGGAAACTATTATACTCACATCACAGGCGCAAGGGAAGTACAAGAAGCAAACCGGGGGGCATGGACAATACGGCGATTGTTGGCTTAAGGTGGCCCCGCTGGCCCGCGGAAGTGGATTTGAGTTCGACAATCGTATTATTGGGGGAGCCATCCCCCGAAACTTTATCCCCGCCGTAGAAAAGGGTGTCCGTGAAGCGCTCCATGAGGGGCCGTTATGTGGCGCCCCGGTCGTTGATGTGACGGTGACCGTCTATGATGGCTCTTTTCATGCTGTCGATTCCTCCGAGATGTCGTTTAAGATCGCCGGAGCCATGGCGTTCAAGAAGGCGATGGAAACAGCTCATCCGATACTCCTGGAGCCTGTCATGCGGGTCGAGGTCGATAGTCCGACCGACACAATTGGCGCTGTGATGGGCGATTTGAACGCTCGTCGTGGACGGATCGTCTCGGTCAATGCCATGGATCATCATATGGAACGGATTACGGTCATGGTACCGCTCGCGGAATTACTCCGGTATGCGCCAGCCCTCAATGCCGTGACTGGGGGACGGGCTAGTTATGCAATGGAGTTTGATCACTACGATGAAGTGCCTCGAGACCTCACAGGCAAAATCATCGAACGACAGAAGGCTGAGCGGCATATCGCCGTCACCCATTGAGCAGGTCAGTCGATTGGCTTGAGGACGACATAAAACGCACGGTTTTCTCGGAGCACACGAAGCAAGAGTGCGTCGCCGCGTCGAGATTGAGAAATCGTAGACGTAAATTCTCCCAAGGAAGAGACCTCTGTCCGATTGACTTCGATGATGAGATCACCCTCTCGAAGCCCCTCGGCTTGTGCCAGGCTGTTTGGTTCAACCTTGATAATCACCACGCCTTTTGACTGACGGAGTCTGAACTTTTCCACGAGACCCGCCGTCGATTCCTGAACCTCGAGCCCGAGTTTGCTTTCCAACTTCTCTATCCGAGGAATGGATGCCAGAACTGGACTATCTGGTCGTTCGGTCAGTGGAATGTCGAGAAGAAGGTGTTTTAGATCGCGAACGACTTCGATCTGGGACGTTGCGCCTGGAGCGAGTGTTCCGATGAGGCGAGAGAGTTTATTGGGAGAATCGACCACGACGCCATTGATTCGAACGATGACATCGCCTGGCTGAATCCCGGCGAGTGCCGCAGGATCCTTCTCAAACACTTCATTAACCAGTACACCGCCGCCTTCCGTGACACCGAATTTCTTGGCCAACTCTGTGGTCAACGGTTGAATGCCCACACCGAGCCATCCTCGTACGACTTTCCCTTTAGCAAGTAGTTGTTCAATGACCTGCTTGGCCATGTTTGATGGGATCGCAAAGCCGATCCCTTGCGCAAAATTGATGATCGCCGTATTGATCCCAATCACCTCGCCACGAAGGTTAAAGAGCGGGCCTCCTGAATTACCTGGGTTGATTGAGGCGTCGGTCTGAATGAAATTTTCATAGCGTGAGAGATTGATGTTCTCACGACCAATACCGCTAACGACACCAAGGGTTACGGTCTGGTCCAGCCCGAATGGATTGCCCACAGCCAGTACCCACTGGCCCACCTTGACCCCTGTTGAATCTCCGAACCGCGCACTGGCAAGCGGTTTGTCTGCCGACACTTTGAGCAGAGCCAAGTCTGTGTCCGGATCTTTTCCGACTACGTGAGCGATGAGTCTTGTCTTGTCTGAGAGACGCACTTCAATCTCGCTAGCATCACCGACGACATGATTGTTCGTCACGATATGACCGTCACCGTCGACAATCACTCCAGAACCGGAGCCTGATGCATTTGGCATGCGTTCGCCGGGAACCTCCCGTGATCTGCTGGTCCCAGTGATTGGAAAGAGATTGACGACAGAGTGTTTGGTCTCCTCTGCCAGTTCGGTAATGACCGTTTGAATCTCTTCGAGCATGCGAATGCCAGGTGAGTCGGCTGAGAATGCTGCGGCATGTCTTGTCTCTAAGGTAATGAATAGAAGGATTGAGGTGGTGAAGAAGAGAAATCGCCTGACACACACAGGACAAGAGATGAGCATGAGCATTGCTGGTTATTGTATCTGATCGTCGTGGGTGTGCCTACTGTCCGCTTTGCTGATTTTGTTCAAGAAAGCGTCCCCGGACGCTGGCTAGTGAACCATGCCGTGAGTTTGTCCAGTTCTGCCTGACTACCGATCAGGATGACGATATCGCCGGGACGCAAGAGCAGATCTTTATCAGGGGCCAAGAGAAAAGGCCCTCGGAGTACAGTAGCGACGTGTGCGGAGGAAGAATGGGGAAGTGCGCCTAGAGGCTCCTGTGTTGCCGCAGCGCTCCGGGTTACGGTAACCCGCTCAATGCCGCTTGATCGAAGCGTGAGATCACGCTGAAATGTAAGCAGATCTTGATGAATCGCTTCAAGTTTGAGTTCTCGTATTTGTGTATCGATCCGAAGAAGGAAGGTTTTTAGCTGCTGAATTTCAGTCATGGCGTCGTTCAGTGACTCGTCGATCGGGCCGACGCCTGAATCAACTGCGGGTTTTTCGAGCAGTCGATCGGAAACCTGTGTGGCGATTTGCTGACCAAGCCGACCTGTGACCGCATCAATTTTTTTCAGCAATGCCGAAGCGTGCCCGTGTAGTCGGATAATTTGAACTTTCCTGTTAACCAGTTCGGAGACGGCGAGCACGGTTTCGTAAAGGGCCTGACCCGTGATGGAAAGCTCTTTGTGAACGCGGCCAAGTAATTCGAATGTCATGTTCTGATAAGAAATATTATGTCAACTGTTAAATCTGTTTCCCTACCGCCTCTCCTCGAGCGACCACAGTGTTTCTCTTGTTCATAACGGATTGTCTCTTTATCGTCAATCGCGCAAGAATTTTCGCGACACTCTCTCCGATCCAGTTTTCCAACCCGCCACGCGCACCTTTCGTGAGTCTCAATGAGTCTCAAGGCGATGTGTCATCATTTGCAATCGGCCTTGCCCTCCCCGTATCATCAACTACTATGAACTGCACAAAATGTAAGACCAAAGCGGTGATGAAGTTGCCTCGTCACCACGCTGCATTCTGCAAGCAATGCTTTAACACCTTCGTGCAAGAGCAAGTTGGAAAAGCGATTCGGTCTCAAGATATGTTCTCTAGAGAACATCGTATTCTTGTCGCGGTGTCCGGCGGCAAGGACAGTTTGGCGTTGTGGGATCTTCTGTTGAAGTTGGGGTATAAGGCTGATGCGTTGTATGTGAATCTTGGGATTGGGGGTTATTCCGAGTCGTCTCAGAAGAAAGTCGTGCACTTTGCTGAAACGGTTGCTGCGGCCCATGGTGCGGTGATGCATATCCACACCGTGGAGCGTGAAGAAGGGGCTGGAATCCGTGAACTCGCCATGATCGTTCATCGTCCAACCTGTTCGACCTGTGGGACCATTAAGCGGTATCAATTCAACTATGCTGCCCTCCGACATGGGTACGATGTAATGGCAACCGGGCATAACTTGGACGATGAGGCAGCTCGGCTCCTCGGCAACGTGCTTCACTGGCAAGATGAATATCTTGAGAAGCAAGGGCCGAGTCTCCCCGCTTCTCTGGAGGGATTCGCCAAAAAAGTGAAACCGTTGTATCGTTTGACTGAGCGTGAAATAGCGGCTTATTGTGTTTTGAATCGGATCGAGTATGTCGTTGAGGAATGCCCCATGGCTCAAGGGGCTCGCACGCTCATTTATAAAGAGGTCTTGAACCGGTTGGAAACGGAATCGCCCGGTACCAAGCAAATGTTTTACTGGGGTTTTCTCGAAAAACAGCGAAAGACTAACCCATCCACGAGCATGAGTGACAGAGACCGCTCCAGCTTGCACCCATGCTCCCTTTGTGGCCAGCCAACGACGGCAGATACCTGCTCGTATTGTAAGCTGATGGCCCGAGCCAAGGTCTCGACGCCTCAGTAGACCCACTCGGCTCTTGCAAACCGTTTCGACACTCCGTAAGCTTTAGTCCGTAACTGTCGAGTCTTTCTTCTTGACTCGCTCGGATGGCGAAGAATTATGGCCACTGCCCCACGCGACTACTATAAAACCCTCGGCGTTCCTCGAACCGCGTCTGCCGACGATATTAAAAAGGCATTTCGGCGTTTAGCTCGCCAATACCATCCCGACCTTCACACCGGAGCCAAGAAGGCTGAGATGGAAAAGAAGTTTAAGGAACTGAATGAGGCTCAGGAAGTACTGTCCGACCCTGACAAGCGTAAGAAATACGACCAGTATGGAACAGATTGGGAGCAAGCGCAGAATTTCACTAATGCTCGTCAGCAAGCTTGGACGCGAGGGGCTAGTGGGCCTTGGGGGTTCGATCAAGATACCCGTAGTCAGGGCACCGGCGGAGGCGAGCACTTTTCGGATTTCTTCGAAAGTCTCTTCGGGAACCGTGGACGTCGGACCGGCGAACGTGACGATCCTGGCACACCGGGCGAGGATCTCGAGACGGATGTTCAACTGGCGCTGCGTGAAGTGTTGACGGGTGTCACGAAGCGCGTGACACTCCGTGAGCCGCAGACCTGTTCGACCTGCGTCGGGAGTGGGCGTTTGCGAGGGCGACCTTGCACCGCCTGTCATGGGAGTGGCACAACGACGCAACACAAGACCATAGAAGTGAGAATCCCTGCAGGAGTTCAAGATGGAACACGCGTGAGGGTTGCCGGAAAAGGCCAGCCCGGTGCCTACGGTGGGAAGCGGGGTGACTTGTATCTCCACGTGAGCATTCTGTCCGATCCGATTTTCCGTCAGCAGGGCTCTGATTTGCATGCCACTCTTCCAGTCTACCCCTGGGAGGCCGCACTTGGAGCGGAAGTGACCGCTCCAACCCTAACCGAGCCTGTCAAGGTCAAAGTACCGGCCGGTAGCAAGGCCGATAGCAGATTGCGGCTGAAAGGGAAAGGCCTACCGGCTGCAACAGGTGCATATGGGGATCTATTGCTAGCCTTACAGATTGTGATGCCGACGGTCGTGAGCGAAGAAGATCGGGCTCTCTACGAACGCTTGAGCAAACAACGGCATCCCGACCCGCGCACGGACATTCTCGATACCGCTCGACGGCGTTAATCCTGGGAGTGAGTCAAAAGGGGCTCGCTTGCGTTGCGTAGCTCAGTATGGCAAGCTTTCGACCAGAATGTCTGAACCAAGGAGGAATTCATGAAGTCTGTAGCCAAAACGACAGCTGTCGTGGTGATAGCTTCGGTTGGTCTCCTGATAGGGAGTGTATCCAGCTCATGGGCGAATGATCCGGGCTATGGCCATACAGGAAGTGGATACGGTGTCGGTGGGGGACATGGCTATGGCAAGGGGGTGATGCATAGTGGGACGGGCCACCTCATCCGCCATCTGCTTAAGCATGAACAGGATATCGGGCTCACGGCCGATCAGATTGCGAGGCTCAAAGAGGTCCAACTGAATCTGGACCGCATTCGTATCAAGACCGAAGCGGAGATCAAAATTGCCGAACGGGAATTAAAATCATTGACGGATGACGAGAACAGCGATCTCAGTGCGATCGAAGCAAAGCTGAGGCAGAGCAAAGACCTCCAGGTCGGACTGCGCATGACCGCTATCAAGATGCGGCGTGATGTGATGGCCGTGTTGACACCCGAGCAACGTGAGAAAGAAAAGTCGGAACATGACAAGGTGATGCAGCAGCACAAAGGTGCTGGAGCGCATCATGGAGGGGGGATGTCGTATGGCTCGTATCCGCATGGTGGGAACCCGCACGGAGGGAATCCTCATGGGACAAACCCACACGGTCAGAATCCACATGACTCAGGGACATCCCCGACACCACCAAGCAATATGTCCGTCCAATAAAGCTAAAGTTGAGTATCAAGGACCATGCGCAAACAAGATGACGCGAAGCTCAAGAGCCACGATTTGTTAATCGGCCCGGGACGTGCCCCGGCGAGGGCCATGCTGAAGGCTGTGGGGTTTACGGATGACGACCTCTCCAAACCGCTCGTCGGTGTTGCCAACACATGGATCGAAGTGATGCCCTGCAATTTTCATTTGCGGCGGTTGTCTGAGCGAGTGAAGGCCGGAATCCGAGCGGCTGGTGGAACCCCGATCGAATACAACACCATCGCGGTTTCAGATGGGATTTCGATGGGGACCGAAGGAATGAAAGCCTCTTTGATCAGCCGAGAGGTCATCGCAGATTCGATCGAGCTTGTCGCACGTGGGCACATGTTTGATGCGGTCGTCGCATTATCTGGTTGTGATAAGACGATTCCTGGGACCGTCATGGCACTCGCGCGCTTAAATCTTCCTTCATTGATGCTCTACGGCGGCTCGATCATGCCAGGGCAGTTTCAGGGGCACGACGTCACGATTCAGGATGTCTTTGAAGCGGTCGGCAAACACGCGTCGGGAAAGATGACCGACGCCGAGCTCAAAGACCTAGAAGACCATGCCTGTCCTGGGCCTGGAGCCTGCGGAGGACAGTTCACTGCCAATACAATGGCCATTGCGTTTGAATTCCTCGGCATTTCACCCATGGGCCGTAACGGAGTTCCTGCCATGGATGGCCGAAAAGATGATGTGGCATTTGAATGTGGTCAGATGGTGATGGATCTCGTCAAACAGAATCTCCGTCCGCGCCAGATCATCACGCGCAAATCGCTTGAGAATGCCATTGCGGCCGTTGCCACCACCGGAGGGTCGACGAATGCTGTCCTGCATTTGCTCGCCATCGCTCGCGAGTCAGGAGTCAAACTTAGCATCGACGATTTTGACAAGATCAATAGGAAGGTCCCTCTCCTGGCTGACCTCAAACCAGGAGGCCAGTATGTTGCGGCGGATCTTTTTGCTGCAGGCGGTACGACCTTGGTGGCAAGGCGCCTACTCGATGCCGGACTCCTCCATGGTGCTCAGCCCACAGTGACGGGACGAACGATGGGTGAAGAAGCCTCAACCGCCAATGAAACACCAGGTCAACAAGTCCTGCGTCCCCTCACCCACCCGATCAAGCCGACAGGCGGGCTTGTAATTCTGAAAGGAAATTTGGCACCGGAAGGCTGTGTGGTCAAGGTGGCCGGCCATTCGATGACCAAGTTTCAAGGGCCGGCAAAAGTCTATGATCGAGAGGAAGATGCATTTGTGGCCGTGAAGGCCGGTCAAATAAAGCCGGGCGACGTCGTGGTAATCCGGTACGAAGGCCCGGCTGGGGGGCCTGGCATGCGGGAAATGTTGGGTGTGACCGCAGCCATTGTGGGAGCCGGACTCGGGGACTCCGTGGCCTTGCTCACGGACGGGCGTTTCTCCGGTGCCACGCATGGATTGATGGCCGGACATGTTGCGCCTGAAGCGGTCAAGGGAGGACCGATCGCTGCCATAAAAAATGGCGACGTCATTACCTTCGATATCGTCAAGCGCCGATTGGATGTGGCATTAACGAAAAAAGAAATCAGCGCTCGACTCAAGAAGGTCAAGTTTCCTACGCCGCGCTATACCACAGGGGTGATGGGAAAATACGCGAGGCATGTGTCCTCCGCATCCGAAGGCGCTATTACCACATGATGGATGAACCCTGGTATTACATCTCACGAGGTGTGACGCAGCCTGGCCTCTGTCGTCGTTAGCGAAAATCTCGCCGTTGGAAGATGACGGAGGCAACGGTGAGAAGGAATGCGCTGTAGGCTATCCCATAAAGACCAATCACCAAGAGCTCTCCTGCCGGTACATCAAGCTGATGTGTGACATGCCCTTTGAGATTGAAACGGTCGAGGTTCGGTAGGACGTAATACATCCCTTCTAGGATCGTTTTCCCTAGCCCTCCCATCTTTTCGCCAAACGCCTTGAGATCTGGTGTGAGATGTCCGATGACATACAGAGCCAAGGTGAAAATGGCACTGAACGTGGCGCTTGAGAAGGTCGAAAACAGTAGCGCGACAGCGGTGATCACCATGAACTCTACGACGATCAGGCCCAGCGCTTTGAAAAGCACGGCATGGATCGGAACCTCTTGCACATAGAGAACCGCCAGCAATCCAACGGCCATGATGGCGGTATTGATGAGAAGTGTCAGGCTGAGACCTAAATATTTTCCGAGAAGAAACTGAAAGCGAGCGACTGGTTTTGAAACGATCGTATAGATGGTTTTCTTCTCAATTTCCTTGCTGACAAGACCGATTCCTACGAAGATGGCGATCAAGACTCCGAAGAAGTTGATGCTGCCCAGTCCGATATCCAAAATCAGTCGATGAAATTCTCCCAGCGTCAAACGCATCAGGATCAGCGAGCTTCCAATCATGAGGAGCGCAAAGATCAACAAGTTGTAGAGCAGTTTATCTCTGAGATTTTCACGGAACGTATTGAGCGCGATCGAGATCACTTTCATACGGGAACCTCGGTAACCTGCTGCACTCCCCTCGCCTTGCGAATAAACAGATCTTCGAGCGATGCTTTATGAGGAAGAAGAGACACGAGCTTGGCTTGGTGTGATCTGATCACCTCTAACGCATCATCGACGTGCCTCTGACTGGCCAATGTTGCAACCACGCGCTCTCCATGAAGCATGGTTTTGAGCGTGAACGGCCGTAGCGCCTCGACACCCTCGGGAGAGAGCCGATCCACGACCATTTCTACCTCCTGAGTGGTTCCATGGTCGATCAACTCCGACACGTGACCACAGGCCACCAATTTGCCCTTCATGATCATGGCGACACGATCACACAGCAGCTCAGCATCGTGAAGGATGTGTGAACTGAACATCACAGTCTTGCCGGACTCCTTGAGACGAAGAATCAGATCACGCACTTCCTTTCGACCGATGGGATCCAGTCCAGACATCGGTTCGTCTAAAATGACGAGTTCCGGATCATTGATCATGGCTTGAGCGATCCCGACTCGCTGCAACATGCCTTTTGAGAACTTTCGTAATTGTAGGTCGCGCGCATGAGTCATGCCGACAAGCTCCAATAACTCATCAATGCGCTTTTCGAGTGTCGATCCAAGTAGTCCGAAGAGATGCCCGTAAAAGCGTAAGAATTCTCGACTCGTCAGGTAGTCATAGAAGTATGGGGATTCCGGAAGAAATCCGACTTTCGCTTTGGCGGCCTGGTCGCCGATCGGCCGTCCAAAAAGGCTCGCGGCTCCTGAGCTGGGATAGATGAGGCCCATCAGCATCTTGATCGTCGTGGTCTTTCCAGCTCCATTCGGTCCTAGAAAGCCATAGATCTCTCCCTGCTGTACTTCGAGCGACAGGTCGTCAACGGCGGTCACACGCTTCCCCCAAAAACCGACGCGAAACACTTTCGACAGGTGGGCGATGCTCACGATCTGTTCACGCGTCATATTCATAGAGCGATCCAGTGACTAGATGCCGCCTTCCAGATCACGCCGAAATACTTTCAGTCGAGTGGGATGGGTGCTGCTTGTAACCTGTCCCGTCTTGGCATTGAGGTCGTACGAACCGCCGAATGGCTCTTCTGGAATGCGCGAAAGATGCCCAGTAGAGACGAGGTCTGCGAGTGTCCTTGGGACCAATCCATGCTGTGTTCGGTATTGCTCGATTGCACGTTCCAGTATTCTGAGGTCACGCTCGATTATCACTTCTTTGGCACGGGTCTCTAGCTTTTCCCGGACGATCAGGTCTGGATTCTCTCTCCAGAGTGCCTCGAGAAATTCTAGTGCGACCTCTGGATTGCCGGCCTCTGCATGCATGCGCGTCGCTAACCCTGGAAGGAAGTCGGGAGCACCCGATGTGCGTGCCGCTATGCCGATGTAGGCAGCTCCCTTTGTGGCATCCCCAAGGACGAAGTAATGGTTGTGGCCA
>JAHBWR010000040.1 GCA_019636875.1 Nitrospira sp. | reverse complement strand
ACCACCTGGTCCCAGGCCCGTTTGGCCATGCTGGAGGGTTGTGCTTCGATGTGGACGTGACCAGCCAAGACCTGATCAGGCTGCAGCGGTTCATCCAGACTCAACCGCACGCGATAGACAGAGACCTCCGGTTTGAGCCGTCCTTTGTCGTCTTTTCGCACCGGCACATCACCTCCGTACACCGAGGCCAGGTACGGCACTATAAACTCACGCTCATCGACCTCCGCAATGTCGGTGACGTGGGCCTGCACCGACGGCCTGGTGAGATCCAATGGCACGAATTGCGCGGCCTGTCCCACCTCGACATACGCGAGTTCATCGACCGGAACGAAACTCTCAATCGCCGCGTGTGTCTCATCAACCAGATAGGCAATGGGGACTTTCTGATCGATCCACCGCCCGACGGTCAATGAATCGGCTCGATCCCGTACGATTCCCGCGATGGGTGCCTTCAAGGCCATCGTCTCTCGTTTGGCCTCCAACCCCTGCAGTTCCGCTAGTCCGGCACGGAGAGATTCTCCGATCACTTGGCGCTGCTCCCGATCCTGCCCATAGCCTGCTTGGCGGCCAAGCCGATAGTCCCACATGGCCACTTTGGTTTCCGCCAACCGGACTTCCTTCTCCAGTGCCGGGTTCTCCAGGACAAGCAATGCCTCTCCTGCTTTCACCATCTGCCCATCACGGATCCGCACCTCTTGGATCCGTCCCGGAGTCGGGGCGAAGATCGTGGCATAGGACGAGGCTTGGAGTACGGCAGGGACCGAGATACTGATGTGCAACGGCACAAAGCCGAGTGCCAATACCAGACTCACACACGCGATCGTCACCCAGGTCCGTGGTGAGGCAGCATAGACCGTCCGATTCTGCCACCACGCTGACACTTCGCGCACGATCGGAAGGGCGATGAACCACACGATCTCCACGAGAAAGAGGATGATGCCCAGCGCTTTGAAAAAGTAGTGATAGACCATGAGCGCGATGCCGGTAAACAGGATGAGGCGGTACAGCCAGACCGCCCACGCATAGACGACCATCGTCTGCCGCATGCTGGCCGATACTGTCTCGGGTGGTGCACTCTGATGGCCGAACAGAAGGGCTCGCAGTTTCCATTGGCCGAAGGCAAACGATCGGTCCTGCAGATTCGGAATCCCCAATCCATCCGCGAGCACGTAGTACCCGTCGAACCGCATGAGCGGGTTCAGGTTGACGACGAGGCTCATGGCCAAGCTGGTCGTGGCGACGATAAACGCGATGCTGCGCAGGGTGCCCTCCGGCAAATAGCCCCAGGCAAAGAGCGCGACTGCAGCCAGCCCAAGCTCGGCGATGACGCCGCCTGCGGCGATCAACAACCGTTTGCGTTTTGAGGTCAGGCGATAGGAATCAGACACGTCGGAATAGAGCACCGGCATCATCACCATAAAGGCGAGACCCATGGTCGGCACACGGCATCCAAACTTCGTCGCCGTATAAGCATGGCCCAACTCATGGATCACCTTCACCGTACCGAGCGAGAGGCTATAGAGGATGGCTCCACGCCAGTTGAAGAAATAGAG
Organism: Nitrospira sp.; assembly: GCA_019636875.1. Classification (GTDB taxonomy): domain Bacteria; phylum Nitrospirota; class Nitrospiria; order Nitrospirales; family Nitrospiraceae; genus Nitrospira_D. The sequence continues at coordinate 26,030 of JAHBWR010000040.1, read as the reverse complement.
AAAGGTCGAGACAAAGGCATCCCATTGGCGAACGACGTGAATCAACCCAACAAGGCCAAGGGCCCCGAACGCCATGCCGGCGGCTGCCGTATACAACGGCGCCACGAGCGACAAGGTGGATTGTAGGAAATGGTGGGGATGTACGAGCGGAATCTTGACGAACAGATAGTGGTGGACCGCCCACATCAGCCAGTTCTGCTTCCCGGCCTGGGCCTGGGTCTGATAGTCGGTGTGCTTCCCGCTGGCGGATTGCTCGGTTAAATTGTTCGTGTAGAGAAATTTGACCAGATCTTCCACATCATCGAGAGTCGTTCGACAGGTCGTCTCTCGCCCCATCACAGCATGGAGCTTTTCCATCGACCCGGCACTCCATCGCTGAATCATCTGATAGACCGGCCACTCGATCTGGAAATAGCGGTTCCGAACCGGATCGACGATGGTCCACGTCGGGACACCCTCGGGCGTCGGTGTGCCTCGGTTAAATTGGAGGTTTTTTCGGAGCGGTGGAAGTTTGCGTTCCTGCGGCTTGGTGCCCGGTCCGCCCGACGGTCTCATCGCCTACCACCCCACCCATTGGCGAAGCGCCGTCAAGGGGCGGCGCAACAACAGGTAGGCCAGCGGACCCTGCTCGCCGTACACCTTGGCGGTGCCTTGCCATCCGATCCGGATGCGAGGATCCGGTTGTGTGAGTTGCGCGGTCACGCGGTAGGCGATAATATCGCCGGGCAGCACTTCCGCGTTGTAGCTGGCATGGGTAATGGTAGCCGGAAATGATTCCAGCGCGAGCGCATTGAGGAAGACGAGCGCTTCGGCTCCCTCCTTGAGCACGATGGCATCCGCGACCGGGAGATCGATGCGGAGTTCGATCCGCTTCGGGTCGGCGACCTCCATGATCCGCTCACCGACGGTGACCGGTCGGCCGATCCAATCGGCCTTGTCCGAATAGAGCAGCAAGCCCGACTGGGGAGCGATGACCTCGACCTGGTCGAGCATTTCCTTCGCGTAGTTCAGTTCGGTCTGTCGGAGATCGACCTCGGCATCTTTCAGTGGAACGTCGGCCTTCCGTTGGGGATCACCGAATCCTGCTTGGATGGCCTGACTGTGCTCAGCTCGCGCGACCGTCAATTGCTTCTCTGCGACGAGAAATTGGTTGCGGAGGTTGGTATCCTCGTAACGGAAGAGTGCCGTCCCGGCTTGCACCATTTGGTTGGGGTGCACGAGCACGTCGGCGATGACGCCATCGATCGGTGCGCTCACGACGACGGGGTCTGTGGCCATCACCTTGACCGGCGCCACGGCGGAAATCCGGATCGGGAAACAGAGTGCCGCGACGAGAGCCGCCGGGAACAGCCACCAGGCCGGCTTCTTGATCGTCTTCGACCACTTGCGTTCCTTCTTCGACAGCGCTTTCCACGCATAGGCATAGCTACCGGCCAACCGATGGACGATGGCGACATCGTTTTCCTGCCACGGAAAGTCCCGTTCAAACCACCACACCCCGAGGAGGGTTTCATCCGGATGTTGCAACGGGCACCAGAAGACATGGCCCTTCACGAATTCTCGCCAGCCACTGCGCAACGAACTGGGGAGCAGGTCTTCCGTGACGACCATCGGCTGCTCGCTGGCGGCTCCAGCTTGGTGCAAGGCCTGCACCGCCTGTTCAAGCCACACGATCATCGGCGCATCACGATCGACGACGGCCACGCTCGCCGCATTCAACACACGATAGGCCTCGTCCTGCTGTCCGGCGCTGCTCAACAGGAAGGCCTGTTCGTAGGGAACCAGCCGTCTGGTTTCGTTGACGGACAGAAATTGCAGCTCTTGGATGGTTTTTGCCGCGCGGATCTGCCCTTCCAGATGCGTGAGGGCCGCCAGGTGGATCAACGTCGGGATCTGTTGTGCCGTGGGTTCAGCCGTCGTTGTCATCGTCTACGTTTACTTGTCAAATTGCGCCGTCCCGCTCATGCCCGCCAAGACTTCCGGAGGTAACTTCTCGAACATCCCCATCACCTTGATCGTCTGGCTCGCGGCATCAACCTCGGCTCCGATTTCTTTGACCAGGGCCGGATAATTCCGGCCGGTCTCGTCCACCCTGAAGGTGAACGGGGACCGTCGTTTGAGCCAGGCCAGGGACGAGGAGGGCAACACAAGCTCAATTTCGAGGCTGCTGTCATCGAGGAGACTGATGAGCTTGTCGTTGGGGAACACATTCTCATGCTCATTGACCATCACGCCGACCACACGCCCGCCGAATGGGGCGGTAATCTTGCACCCTTTCACGTTGACCGTCGCCACACGGATCGCGGCGGCTGCCTTCTTGGCTTCGGCCCCCGACGTGTCCAGTTCGACCTTACTGATCGCGTTCAGTTTGCCGAGTTCGAGGTTGTTCCTGTACACTTTGTCTTTCACCTCATGTTCGGCCACCGCGGCCGCGAGCTCCGCGCGGTACTTGTCGCAGTCGAGTTGGACCAGCATCTGCCCCTTTTTGAATCGTTGCCCTTCCTTGTACGGCAGCTCACTGATCCGCCCCTGAACCTGCGCGTGCAGGACCGCCTGCGCCGCCGGCTTGACTATTCCGCGCACAAGCCCAGCTTGTACGGGGACGATTTGCGCCGCCCGTTCGCCCTTCGCCCACCCAGAGGAATGGACTCCCACCATAAGCGCGATGAGGGTCATCAGCACGAGCCCTTTACTTCGCCACCAATGTCGCATGAGCTCCCGCCCCCCTTTCTGCATCCGACATTGTGAGTTTGCTGGATTCCCAATAGGCTTTGATCGTTTCCGCCAGTTGGGCCACACTTTGTTCACCCACGCTGACGGGAAGCGTCTCCTCTCCCTGTGACGCCAGCATCGTGGCATAGGCTGTTTCCAGCCCCGATCGTGCGGCATCCAGTCGCACTGCTGCTGCGACATCATGCACTCTCTCCCGAATCAACGTGAGATCCGTCGCACTGCGAGTCAGCCACAGGTTCTTCGTCTGTTTCACGATCTCAGCCTGTGCACGCTGGTAGGTCCGAGCCTCCTGATATTCCTCCCGAGCCTGAACGAACTGCACCGCACTGACATGCACTTCCGTCAAGATGGAGAGGCTCAACGCCAAACTTTGCGCGTCCAACATTTGGCCGTGGGCATCGATCGCCTTGAGTTTGGCCGGTGTTCGAAAGACTGAGAGAAGGTTCCAACTCACTTGGGCAGCGTAGGTGAGCCAGTTTTGATAGAGCAAGAAGCTGTTGCTGTTATAGTACCCGCCGAACGAGAGCTTGAGACTGGGGAACAACTCCAGGAACACGGCCTTCGCCTCCTTGGCATTAATTCGCTTCTTGTAATCGATCGTTCGCAGCTCAGGCCTCAGCAACAGTGCCCGCTCCTCCATTTTCTGCGTATCAAAACTGCTCGCCGGGACGGCGGTCTCCTGCGGCGGCATGACCAGATCGAACAGCGTTCCCGGAGGCAGTCCCATCATGGAGGCCAATTGCGTTTTCGCCGTGCTGAGTTCGCGATAGAGCCGGCGCACCTCCCGTTGGACATTCAGGAGATCCCGCTGGTAGTTCAGTGGCGTCAACGGAGCTTGCAGCTTCCGATCGACGATCTGTTGGCTGCTGGCCAACGCCTTCGCCACCGAGTCGTTCAAGAACTGGATCTGCGGGAGTACTCGTTCCGCACTCACCGCTTTCCAGTAGGCGCTTCGAACCTCCTGAACCAGGCGAACGGCAATCCGTCGCTTTTCTTCCTCCGCAATCATGACGTTGTCCGCTGCCTGCTGCGCACGCACGAAGGACAATCCAAAGTCGAGCACATCCCAGCTCAGGGCCAGGTTACCGGAATAGATGTTTTTTTCCGACGACGTAAATGGTTCTACGGCTTGACGGCCGGTCACGAGTGACCGCCCTACACCGCCGCTGAAATTATTGCGCCCATCGAACCCGGCGTTGGCGGACGCTTGGGGCAGCAAGGAATAGTGCGCAATGTTGAGCTGCTGATGAGCCAGTTGCACCTGAATGGCCTTGACCTTCGCATCCAGGTTGTACTTTAACGTGCGCGCGACGGCTTCGTAGATGTCGATCGGCCCCATGACCGGCTCTTCAATGGATGAAATGGCTTGAAAATCTTTCACCGCTCGAGCCACCACTTCCTCTTTGCTCAAGGCATGCGGTTTAATGAGACACCCGCTCAGGCCCAGTAGTGCACCCGACAGCGCAACAACCTGCAGCGCCACGCGTGTCGTCTCATGTTGCCAAAACCTGAGTGCAATCATGGCCTCTATGGCAAACTCCGTCCTTCACACAAGGTTTACCGGTACCAGTATCGGCTGAGGCGAGGAAGAACTTGATCAAATGAGCATGAACAAGGCAAAACCATGCGGAGTTACTACGGAGACGGATTCTGGAATCTTCGCCGACCTACGGACCGGACTCCTCCAGGCGAAATGGGAATATGACGGGCCTCCGGAGGGATGAAAAAAGGCTTCCTGTTATGGATGCGGTCTGCTCGTATCAAATGCAGGCGGGATAATCGCTTCCCCGGACTGGCCCCCCTCCTTCAGAGTTACCTCCTCCAGATGTAGCTCATCCTCAATCCTGCAGCTATCTTTCTCACTGTAAGCAGAACGCCACAAACCTCTAGCAAGGAGAACCTATATGAGTTGCTCACGTTGCCAGGGCCTGATGATCAAGGATCACTTCATGGACTTCGATGGTACCATTGGCCATACCTTGGCCTGCGGATACCGTTGCATGAACTGCGGAAATGTGCACGATCCGGTCATCGAGCGACATCGCCGAGCCAGAACGTACCAGGCTCCTGCCATTCAGCATCACGAGTACGACGCTGAAGACGATGAGTTCATCTCCGAATCCGAAACCGTCATTCCGCGTGCAGCCTGAGTTTGCAGGGGGACACCGTTCTCATCACCGCGGAATCAAGAAAGGGGAACTATGGCTTCGATTTTGCTTGTCGATGATGACGCTCCAATTCGGACCTTGCTGCGTCACATCCTTGAAGAGGATGGTCATGAGATTCGGGAGGCCCAGAATGGTGAAATTGGTCTTACGCTCTATCGGGAAGCCCCTGCGGATCTCGTCATCACCGACATCTTGATGCCGGAGCGAGACGGAATGGAAGTCACGCTTGCCCTGACACAGGAATTCCTCGATGCCAGAGTCATTGCCATCACCGGCGCTACCGGTGATCAGAACTTTCTCAACGTCGCGAAACTCTTCGGCGCACGGCGCGTGATTCGGAAGCCTTTCACGCCGGACGACATCCGTCGAGCCGTACGGTACACGCTCGAGCATTAAAAAAGGCCACCTGCATAGCTCTGAGCTACAGGATAATGTAGGTCTCGCCCAGGGCTAGAGAGACCGACAACCCCACCCGCCTCTACTCTTTCGTTGGCCTTTTGGATTTCGAGATTTGTGACGGCCATAACGACCCCACTAGCATACCGATGCCAGCCATCAGAAACCCAATGAGTTGCGGTGGCCACACATCGGTTGGCTGACTGAAGAGTTCCCCCACCAACCAGCTCGTCAGTCCGGCGATAATGGCCACCAGCGCTCCTTGTGATGTGGCCTTCTTCCAATAGAGACCTGCGACCAGAGGAATAAAGGCCGCCACCAAAGTCACTTTATAGGTATTCACCACGAGCTTATAGATGGTGGCCTCTGACCACAGCGCGATGGTCAACACCACCGAGGCAAACACCAGCAAGACCACTCGCATCAAACGGAGAAACTCCTTGTCATTCACAGGAGAGCACATCGGCCGAATGACGTTCTCGCTCAATGCGACCGATGGAGCGAGCAGGGTGGCACTGGAACAGCTCATCACGGCAGACAGAACCGCTCCAAAAAAAATGACCTGCGCCAGGAGCGGCGTGTGTTCCAGGATGAGTGTCGGAAGAATGAGTTGAGAGTCCTGCTCCAACAGCACTCCAAACTTCGCTGGATCAATCAGTGTCGCGGTGTAGGCGAGAAACATTGGGACAAAACAGAACCCAAAATATAGTACCGCCCCAAGTAACGAACCCCTGACCGCTGTCTGTTCGTTCTTTGCAGAGGTAATCCGCTGGAACACGTCTTGCTGTGGGATCGACCCGAGCATCATGGTCATCCACGCGCCGATAAAGGGAATCCATGCCGCAATGGTGGGCGATGGAAACAAATCTAGTTTCCCGGCTGCAGCCGCGTGTGAGATGACGGTAGAAACTCCTCCGGCCATCTCCCCGACGATGGATGCGATATAGAGCAGCCCCCCCATGATCACCGAGATCTGAACAAAATCCAGAATCGCGACTGAGAACATGCCCCCGAACGTGGTGTAGGTCAGCACGATGGCGGCACCGATCACGATCCCCACCGACTGACTGATCACCCCCTCTGTCACCACATTGAGCACAAGACCGAGCACTTTAAATTGGGCGGCAACCCAGCCGAGATAGGAGGCGACGATGCAGAGTGTGCAGAGAACCTCAATGGTGCGGTCATAGCGATACCGATAGTAATCGCCCACCGTCAGCATGTTGAGCCGGTACAAGCGTGGTGCAAAAAACAGCCCGGCGAGCATCAAACACATGCTCGATCCGAAGGGGTCGGCCACGACGCCTCGCAGACCTTCTTTCACAAAGGTCGCCGAGATGCCGAGGACGGCCTCCGCACCGAACCAGGTGGCGAATACGGTGGCTATCACGATGGGGAGTGGCAAGGACCTTCCGGCAACCGCAAAGTCCTTTGAATTCTGTACGCGGGTCGCGGCGAACAGCCCGATGCCGACCGACAGGATGAGATAGAGGATGACGAACCAGAGCACCACGCGAGGCAGGATAAAGCCAACCCGGCTGACAATCAATCAGTATTCATAATCCCGAACAAGAAGGAGATCAGTTGCGAGTGGACAAAACGAGGATGGATGAATGAGATCGAGCTATCGCTCTTGACCTACCCTTTTAGAACGACCAGTATCGAGAGGCTCCCAACACAAGACGGCATCCGACCAGAAAGAGCTCGCCCTGGGATTCAACGGATATGGCCCTTGTCCACTGTACCTCGTAGAGGTTCAAGGAATGTTCCCACCGAGTTTCCGCGACATCCAGCTCAATATATTGCCGGAATCGCGGCAGCCGTCCCATCAGAATCAAGATCCCGTGCTCACTTCGGTTGAGGCAATAGGCCTCGCCCTGTTCAATGGTGAGTGCCTGCTTGTCCGTTGATTCACAAAGCCCATAGGCACAGACCTTTTGGTCATTGCTCCGGGCTTCGCGTCGGCGGGAGGGAAATGGGATCACGTTCTGATGGGCTATACCAGGCACGGCTCGCTGGGTTTTGAGATTGCCCGGTCGGTATCGATGCGCCTCACCACGAACAACTCTTGTGCCGGTACTTGGTCCCATATATACCTCCGCCAACCACAATATCGAATTCCAAACTTATGGATAGATTACAGCAAGGCTCGTGCCCTTAGGCTACCTTTTTCAAACCCATATGAATTCCTTGGTAATCTGCTTGCAATGCTTCAGACCGGTAATCCGAGGAATTTGGTAAGCGAAGGGAGATTGATTCACTCTTCCGATGGAGGTGAGCTGTATGTTGTTAATTTCATAGAAACTTCCAATCTGTACTCAAAAACATACAACTCAGAGCTGTTTCTATCGCAGAAACCTACACCCTTCACATCTTCTTACAAAAATTAATACGCTCCACATACGCAACACTGCAGACACACGCCACAACTTTCTTCTCTACGACTTTGGGAATCGACTCATCCGTCCGGTTGGTCACATCAATTTTTCCAAGCGGACGCCAAGCAAGCGGATACGTTTTCGGTGTGGATTCTCTCGACGGTCTAGAAACGGCATAAGAAGTTTTATCCCCTCTCGCTTCAACACGTCTTGATCGTTTGAGGGAACCCGCAACGTATGGGCACGTGACTTCGTCTCAAAGTCTGCAAAACGAACCGTGAGCACGACGGTCCGAAACGCCTTAAACCCTTCGAGGGTCAGACGACCCATTGCCCCTCGAGCCAGGCTGTCGAGTTGGGTGAAGAGTGTGTGGCTGTCGAGCGTATCAGACTCGAACGTTTCCTGTTCACCGATCGATTGCGGCTCCGAATATTCTTCGACTGGCGAGTCATCGTGCCCTTGAGCCTTGTCATAGAGCGCCGCCCCCCGCTTCCCCAGTAGATGCGTGAGTTGTTGGAGAGATACATCCCGCAGATCCTTGACGACTCGAATTCCCTTTTCTCGGAGCAATGCCTCCGTCTTAGGACCGATCCCAGGAATGGCGCGGACCGACAGCGGAGACAGAAAGGCTTCAACCTCCTCCTCACGCACAACCATGAGCCCGTCGGGTTTCTGCCAGCCCGAAGCAATCTTGGCAATCAACTTATTCGGGCCGATCCCCACGGAAGCCGTCAGCCGCACCTCTGAGACAATCGCCTTCTTCAGGTTGCGACAGATCCGCTCCGCCTCATCATAGGATGCCGTCCCACTGAGGTCACCGTACACTTCATCGATACTAGCTTGTTCGACTTTCGTGACGAAACGTCGTACGATTTCCATCACTTCCTCAGAGATCCGTTCGTACTTCGGCATATCGACCGAAACGAAGGTCACTGGAGGCTTGCCGGCTCGGCGAGCCTCCTCCGACAAACGCCACGCAGTGGAAATCGGCGTTGCCGAGTGAATCCCATAAGCCCGTGCGAGATAGTTCGACGTGGAGGCGACTCCACGCCCCTTGCCACCAAGCGGGTCTGCCCCCACAACCAGCGGAACCCCTCGAAACGCAGGAGTGTCACGTTCCTCAATGGCCGCGAAGAAGGCATCCATATCTAAGTGAGCAATAATTCGAGACATATTTACCTTCCAGCCTATCGAAACAGTCTACTGATTACTCGCTGAAGCTGATCGGAAGAAACGGAACAACATCCTGTTCTTCGTTCAAAATTGCCAGTAGATTTTCACGACAGAGACCGCGTAGAATCCGCAGGGTAATCCTCAAAAAGGCAACCATTCAAGAGGTTCGATAGATCCAAGAATCTTCATCATTAATTGAAGGGAGCCGATCGTGAGTCTACGTTGGTTTAATTTTGTGGGATTTCTGATGTTGTTTGCCGGTCTCTTTCTCAATGAACTCGTCTTTCTGAACATCTGGTACGGTGCAAACTATTTCCTTGGTTTTGTTGCGGGTATTTATTACATAAGCGCCGTATGGCTTTCACTCTGGGGAGGTCCACGCCTCCAGGAAGCTTGACACTCCGCACATGGCACTCCATGATCTGAGTTGAGCGTCACATGCAAGCTTCTTTTTTTGGATCGTTTTTCATGGTGCAGTTCTCTTGATTGATCTAGGTCATCCACGGAAGCAAGAAGGCCATCTGAAGAAAGGAGATCACCCATGGGTATGAGTTTTTGGAACTGGCTCGGAGTGGTGATGTTGGTGCTCGGTCTCTTTCTCAACGAGCTATTCCTCGGGATCAATGCGTGGTACGAGGTTAATCTCGGGGCCATCGTTGCAGGTGTCGTATACCTGGTCGTTGCGATTTCTTTGTCGGTTTGGCCGAGTGCCAGCAATCAGAGCGCGTAACGAGCGACCTCACATCCTCGTCAATTTGAGTTTGACGGAAACTCCGCATGAGGGGTGTGCCTTCTTTCATTCAGAGCCGCGAAGCGGCAGAGTAGCGTAGCCACATCCTCCTGAAGCACTGTCATTGTTGATTGCATTTTGGGCTGCCAAACGAAGAGGTTGGTCTCATCACTGATCCACTGCTACGGATCTCCTTGCCTCTGTTTTTTCATCTTCTGGCACATCACCAATTCAGTCTACGGGCTGCACGCATTTGATAAAACTGACCACTTTTTAGTGGGCCCCGGCTTAGCAGATTTACTCACACAAGAGGGTTGATCCAACCGGACTGATCGACTACGATCTGGTTACGACGGCTCGTGCTTCCTCCGAGAAAACAAGATTTGCGGCCTGGACTGATCGACACCTTTGCAGGCGTGCCTGCAGGATTCAGCAATACGGATAAAAATCGTGCAAAGCCAGCGGTCAGTATTCATTCTTCACCCCCAACAAGAGGAGGAACTCATGGCGGACAAACAGTACAAGCAGCTGGGATGTCTGGATGTTCAACCAGGCGGCGGCTGCGGATTCCAAGTTCGGGCCGAGACCGAAGCGGAACTTATGCAACTGGTCGCTACGCACGCCAAACAGTGTCACAAGCTTGATTCGATCCCACCAGAAATGGTGTCTCAGGTTCAAGCAGCGGTAAAAACCGTCACCGTCACTGTCTAGCGATCTCCGGTATGCGGACTAAACCCTCCCCTCGTACATCAGGGGAGGGCCATACTTTCATTGACGCACATAGCCACTTCAAGGAGGGTATATGGGCTGGAAGGCACTACTCCCGATCGCAGCACTTCTCGTACTCAGCACGACCGGCTGCAGTTATTTGTTCTATCCCCATGCGAAGGAATTTACTTCAAAAGCAAAGGGGGCAACTGGCCTTGAAACGGTGATTAACCTGACCAACATGGCGGAAGCCTCGGCTGTATCCGCCAAGGGAGGCAAGGGCGTCGATCAATCGTTCGATGACCTCCACAATCAATTTCATGCCATCAGCGATAGCATCTGTTGCATCGAGAAATCGGTGAGGGAACAACCTGCTTATGCCTTGGCTGTGACGCACAACAAAGAACTCAAGGCCATTTTCAAGCGCCTATGGAAGTTTAAAGATGATCAACCGCAACGGGATCAGCACTTGGACCTCTTCGTCTCGGAACTCACGGAGCTTCGTGAGACGTTACAAAGCCTCAGGTGAGCGTTATGAACTCACCATCGCCTGAGCAAATCATCGAGAGCCAGCGCCAGGATTGGAACCGTGTCGCCGACGGCTGGGAGAAATGGGACCGCTTCTTTGACGAGCAGATGGCCTTTCTCAATCACCGGCTGGTCGGCGATGCGAGGCTTCGTGCAGGCCTTCGCGTGTTGGACCTCGGATCAGGCACCGGTTATCCGGCCTTGCTGACCGCTCAGACGGTTGGAACGAGCGGCGGCGTGATCGGAATCGACCTAGCCGAACAGATGCTCGAGGCCGCCAGGCGCAAAGCGGCGGTGCTCAAACTTTCCAACGTAACGTTCCGAACCGGCGATGTCACGACGTTGCCGTTTGAGGCCGCCTCGTTCGACGCCGTCATTAGCCGATTTTGCCTGATGTTCCTCCCGGAGATCCCAAAGGCCGTGGCTGAAATCGCCCGGGTCCTCAAACAAGACACGTGGGTCGCAGCCGCGGTCTGGTCTGCTCCGGAGAAGAACCCGTATCTCAAGATTCCCATCGACATCATCAAGCAATTCATAGAAATTCCCCCTGCGGAGCCATCGGCTCCGGGGATTTTCCGACTGGCGAAATCGGGTGAGCTGGCCGGCATGTTCCAACAAGCTGGGTTCGCGGATATTTCCGACGATGAGTTTCTCGGCGATGTCGGGTTCCCGTCAGCAGATAACTACTTCTCCAGCCTCATGGACATTGCGGCACCGATTCAAAATCTCTGGACTAAATTAAATCCGGTTCAACAGAAGGACGCCAAGCAACGGATTCTTGATGCGACTGAGCAATACAGGAAAGGCTCGATCATCACCCTACCGATCGCCGTGCGCATCATCACCGCACGCAAGCCCACGTGAACCTTCATGCCGAGCGAGCACGACGGGTTCAAGGACTTCGTGCTGGACCAACTCGCCGACCTGAGAGGCCTGACGTGCCGCGCGATGTTCGGCGGTCACGGGCTCTATCAGCATACGACCTTTTTCGGCATCATCCATAAAGGCCGACTGTATTTCAAAGTGACACCTGAGACCATCAGGCGCTACACAGAACAGGGCATGAAACCTTTCCGGCCAAACGCCAAGCAGACTCTCAAATCTTTCTACGAGGTCCCGATTGATGTTCTGGAAGATACTGAGCAACTCGTCACTTGGGCGGCAGAATCGGCACAACAATGAACTTCTCCCATCACGTCATTCCTGGGAGAGACCGAATACCGTCACACACTCTTGAATCTTGTCAGCTTGGCAAACAGGATGGCAGAAAAGGGAAGAGCCAGACCAATCACCAGTTGGGTGATCAGTAGATCACCGAGCTGGCTATAATCGGCCGGTGTCTGGATCAGACCGGTCGCCGGATCACGCACTTCTCGCGTAATGACGAAGAGCTCGTTGAGATACTTGGTGCCGAGCTGGCTCAGGGAAAGCGCGAGATTGGTAAACGACGCCATCACCGCAAAAAAGGTGGCCTTGAGATTGGCCGGCGCCGAATTGGCAATCCATGCCAGCATCGGAATCATGGAGATCTGGGCCAGCGGCGATTCCAAGGCGGTGTCGATTAGGGCAATGAAACGGGCATCAACCACTCCACCGGTCATCCTTGCCGTCCATTCATGCACTCCATAGTACATCCCGACGATAGGGAGGGCGAGGAACGTACCGACGACCGTCAGGAATCCGACGATGTACATAATCGAGCGTTCGGCCATAAAGCGTCGAAACACGAACATACCGGCCAAGGCCACCGTGCCACCGATCAGGGAGAGAACCGAGAGGAATTGTTGATCGAATTTCAGATCGTCGATCATCCACCAGGTTGCGCCTGGACCGGCTTGTGGAATGGCGCGTAACGCAAAGATGACCGCCGCTGTGCCAACTAGAGTCAGTCGCTTGTCTGAATCCAGTTCTTGCATCAACCGTGACATCAAGAACAGGACGATGGTCATGGAACCGGTAAACACGATCTCTTCTCGGAATGGAAATCCTCCCAACCCGACCGTCAGCGTAAAGAGCACAAACGCCGAGCTCCCACCGAGGATCCACCAGTTTGGTTTCGTGGGCTCATCCTCGGTATCTCGTACGCTCACCATCTGCCGAGCCTGATCAGGAGTAAATCCTTGTTGAAGAAGCCGTTGACGTTTCTGATGGCGCAACCACCAGGCCAGCCCCACCCCCGCTACCGAGACAACAGGGATCACCATTGCCAGCAAATAAATTCGCTGATAGATCGCAATAAGGTCGGCTTGCGGGAGGCCTTCGGTCCCGGAGAAAATATACACATTCACCAATGCCACGAGGATCCCTCCGCCGACAATCGCAACACGGCCAAGTGTCTGCATGGTGGTGTGCATCAGTTTTCTCGTTTGGTCGTCGAACGGCCGCCCGCGATCGTCGACGCGAGGGACGGCTTCGACGGTCATCGCATCGGCGACAGCATCCTGAACCACATATCCGATTGGGGCCAGTAAGACGCTGAGGACATACCAAACTTCGGCCGGAAGGATCGCCGTCATGGCGTCGCGATTGCCGATCAACAGAGCCATGATGCCGAGACTGATGGTCAGGAGCCCTGCTCCGAGGCCGACGAGCCAGCTCTTCCATCGCCACAACAGGTCAACCGCATGCCCGATCGGCATCTTGAGGGCCCACGGAATTCCGGCCCAAAACCCGAGGGCCGCGAGAAAGGCAGCAGAAAGACCGAGGTAGTCCTTGACGAAGAACGTTCCGACGATGCCGGTGAGGCCGGAGATTCCGTAGGCCACATACACCATCAGCGGCGGCAAATAGGACAACCGCATCTCACGGCCAAGGGAGAGGATGTTGCGATCAATCCATTGAGCAACGGATGTGAACATACCTACGGCAACCCACTGCGCTTCTCACGACGTTCGAGCAACGCCAACAAATGCCGTTGCATGTCGGACGATGGGAGGTGTACACGATCGCCGTGACCGGCCAGCACCCATTCAAACCGGTAGTCAAGGAGCTTGCGAAGAGAATCCATCAGCGTCCACCTTTTCCAAACCAGACGAGTGGGCGCGTCCAATACCTGGGATTGCGAATCCCACCACAGGTGATCCCCTGTAAAGAGAAAGCGGTTCTTGTAGAGCAGCACCATACTCCCGGCCGTATGACCCGGCACGGGAATAATTTGGAACTCCGATCCGATCCGTACCATCTCTTCACCATGGATGATGCGTTCAGCAGACGGCGCAGCTTCAAGATCCGCTTGATGGATGATCTGTTCTGCGCCAAAGTGCGCGGCGTACTTGTCCGCATCGGCAACGTCATCTTTATGCGTCAAGAAAATATGCGCGAGGCCTCCTCGCCGTTCAAACATGTCGATCAAGTGTTTGACGTAGCGAGGAGAGTCGATCAACCAATTCCCGTTCCCATGTTCAATGAAGAAACTGTTTGCTCCGAAAGACTTTTCTGAATTGAACCCACAATAACTGACTCCATCATCAAGATGGAGGGGAAAACTGCCCATCGCCGTTTTCAGTCCTACCCCATCATTCTGTTCCGTCCCAATCGATCCGACCGGGCAGGCCAGCAATGCTTGGTAGGCATGATGGACCCCGTCGGCATCCTGAGGCTGAGTGCTGACCGCTGAATAGCCGCCGATCTCTTCAAAGCTCGATGGCGCGAGTTGTCGACAGGTGTCGCAGTTGATGCAGGTCGCATCGACAAAAAAATTGCCCGGCGCGTTGGAATCAAGTCGCTTCGTCGGATCCGCCATCAGAATACCTTCATCGCTCGTTTCTCCCGATCCGCCGCCCGCCAGAGATACCAGGCGGCTGCAGTGCGAAACGGTCGCCATCGCTCACCGTATTGCCAGACCTGTTGAGGCGTCGGCATGGTCGTTCGACGATATCCGATACGAAATCCATTACGTACGCCGAAGTCATGAACGGGAAGCACATCTGGCCTCCCTAGTTGAAAGATCAGCAGCATCTCGACCGTCCACCGACCGATTCCTCGCACATCGATCAGGCGCTGGACAATCGCTTCATCATCCAACTGTTGCATCATCCGGCTTGTCGGTACGGTTCCATCGATAGTCTTTTGAGCCAGGTCTCGAAGAGCCATGATTTTCGACCGTGAGAATCCAGCCTGCCTAATTGCCTTCACGTCCATCGTGAGAAGATCATCGGGGCGAGGAAATCGTTGCCCAGGGAACAGCCCGACGAACCGCTTGAGGATACTCTCCGCGGCTTTGTCATGAAGCTGCTGATAGGCGATCGCGCGGGCAAGGGATTCGAACGGCGATCGGCGTACTTTGGGCTTCAGAGAGTACGGACCGGTCTCCTCGATCAATCGGCGCATGACCGGATCCACCGTGGCGAGATGGCCTATTGGATCAGCGTGTACGCAACGCATTGGTTCCGCGAGATCAGATCGGGCATCCCGATGACGCTACATGACGACCCCGCCTCCGACCTGAATCGTCTGCCCGGTCAGCCAACGCGCGTCCTCGCTCACGACAAACACCACGACATCAGCTATATCCTTGGGAACTCCAAGCCGCTTCATTGGCGACAGCTGCATACCGATCTGCCGATACTCTTCCAGCATCATCCCCGTTTCGGTGAAACCCGGCGAAATGGTATTCACCGTGATCCCCTTGGGCGCCAATTCCTGTGCCAACCCCTTCGTATACTGTTCAAGCGCCGCCTTGCTCCCAAGATAAGCGGTAGCGCCCGGAAAGCTGAGATGTGTCCCACCCGTCGAAATATTCACGATTCGTCCGCCCTCTTTCAATACCCTTGTCGCCTCTTGCATGGCAAAGTATGGCCCCTTGGCATTCAAGGCGATGACACCATCAAAGTCCTCTTCCGTGGTCTCCTCAAGCGGTTTTGGCATGAATTTGCCTGCATTGTTGATCAGGATGTCCAGCCGGTTGAATTGCTTGACCGTATCGAGCACAAGACGACGCGCATCCGCCACACGGCTCAAGTCGGCTTGTACCGCCAAGGCCTTGCCACCTTTTGCCTGGATTCCCACGACCACCTGCTGCGCCTTCTCAGCGCTTTTTGAATGATTCACGACAACGATCGCGCCTTCATCCGCGATTCGTTCCGCAATAGCTCGACCGATTCCACTCGATGCCCCGGTCACAATCGCGACCTTTCCACTCAACGATTTCATCCGCTTAGCTCCTCTTTCCTGTATCTTGGTCTCCCTGTAGAATCGAATGGCCCCACTGCCCAAGGAATGCCCATTCACCGATGGGCCGACGAATCCTTGGTTGAAGTTCTCGTTCCCGCAGCCGTTCCGGAAGGATGGCAGGATCTCCGGGATACCCGACGGCGATCATCGCGACAGGCTCGTATCCTGCTGGAATCCTGAGATCAGTCCTTGCCTTCTCCACATCGAATCCCGCCATTTGGTGGGCGATTAATCCCTGTGCCGTCGCCTGCAAGACAAGATTCTCTGTAGCCAGACCAGTATCATGAAAGGCGTGCCGGTTCGGCTTGCCGTCATCTTCAAAATGCAAGCTCGCCACGGAAAGCACCAAGACCGGGGCACGAACGGCCCATCGGCGGTTGCCCTCCGCGAGACACTCGAACAGGCGATTCCAATCCGTCTCGTGCTGCTTACTCGCCACGATAAATCGCCACGGCTGTTCATTGTTCGATGAAGGAGCCCATCGAGCTGCCTCAAGAAGCGACTGGAGGAGTTGGGGGTCAACAAGCCGTTCGTCAAACGCTCGTGGGCTCCACCGCCTGGCCAGTAAGTCATGAATAGGAAATTGACGCGATGCCTGTTGATCCACAGACTCTATCCTTCCGGTTGCTCAACGGAGGCCATCTCAGGCGACCACCCGCCTCCGAGCGCCTTGTAGAGTTGTACGACCGATGCCAAGAGTAAGCGCCTTGTACTCGTCAAAGCGAGTTCGGACTCGAACAAACTTCTCCTCGCCACGAGCACATCAAGATAGTTCGCAAGTCCCCCTTTATACCGAAGCTCTGCTAATTTCAATGCCGATTGCAAGGCGGCGACTTGTTGCTGTTGTGACTCGCGTTGCGTCCGTGCCGTCTGTACGGCGATTAATGCATCTTCAACCTCACGAAAGGCCGTGAGCACGGCCTGTTGGTACTGCGCCAACGCTTCTTTGCTTTGAGCTTCCACTGCTTCCTGTTGAAATCCCAACACCTGCGCGTTCAATAGCGGGGCAGCCAATCCGGCTCCGAATACCCCGAACGAAGAGGAATCGGTGAACAGCAAGGACAGTTCAGGATGTGCTACGCCCAAGAGTCCGGTTAATGTAATCCTGGGGAATCGCTCGGCTTTAGCGGCCCCGATACGCGCGGTGACCGCAGCCAACTGTCGCTCTGCCACCAGCAAATCGGGACGTCTCTGCAATAACTCAGACGGCAATCCGGCAGGAACCTCCGGCGGCACAATTTGCTCATCCAGCGAGTGCCCGCGAGTAACAGAGAAGGGTCTACGCCCGAGCAGCACACTCAGGTGGTTTTCAGCCTGCACCATCTGCCGCTGAAGCTCGGCGGTACGGGCCGCCGCGTTTGCACGTTCCGCTTCAAACTGATCCGCATCCAGCTTCGACGTCATTCCTTGGCGCAGCCGCGCCTGGGCAATCCGCACCGACTCTTCCCAGGACTGAAGCGTCCGCTTCGCGATGTCGAGTTGGAGATCGAATTGAAGAAGATTAAAGTACGCTTCAGCGACCGCGCTGACCAATTGAATCGTCACGGCACGCCGGTTTTCTTCCTTAGACAACAGATCGGCGCGCGCCGCCTCGGTGGATCGTCTGATACGTCCCCAGAGATCGACCTCCCACGCCAGGTTCCCCACCGTGTAATAATTAAACGGGCTGGCAAAGCCGGGAAAGAGAAAGTTTGCCTTTCGGCCGGCCGGCATACTCGCGGCAGCCGTGATTTGCGGCAACCAGTCGGTTTGAGAGACCAAAGCCCTCGCCCGAAATTCATCGACCGTCGCAACGGCGCGCTGAAGATCGTAATTTTCCGCAAGCGCCATACGAATGAGTTGCTGAAGCTGCTCGTCGCGCAATAGTTCCCACCACGGCAAGTTCGCCAACGACGGCAAATCCGACTGCCCATCCGCCATACGGAACCGATCTTCCGTATCGGTCTGCGGCCGCTTGTAGTCCGGACCCATGGCGCAGGAGAGCATGAGCGACGACAGCACGATGATAAGCAAAGCTTGCACGTTATGGTTTCTCCTCTGACTCATGTGGGACCGTCGATGGATCGGATCCGGCAACCGCCCGCGTCTGAGATCTGGTCACTTTTCGAATCAATACATAAAACAACGGAACAAAAAAGATTGCAAGGAATGTCGCTGCCAGCATGCCCCCCATGACGCCGGTTCCGATCGACTGACGACTGGCCGCCCCTGCTCCTCTGGCGATCACCAGCGGAACCATTCCGAAGATGAAGGCCATCGATGTCATGATGATGGGACGGAAGCGCAGCCTTGCTGCCTCGACCGCCGCTTCGATCAATGGACGTCCCGCTTCATACCGTTTGTTGGCGAACTCCACGATCAGAATGGCATTCTTCGCCGACAACCCAATCAACGTAACCAGACCGATCTGGAAGTAGATATCGTTTTCAAACCCTCGGAGCCAGACCGCCGTCAGAGCGCCGAAGACGGCAAACGGTACAGCCAGAATAACCGCAAACGGAACCACCCAACTCTCAAACTGAGCCGCCAAGACCAAAAAGACCATCAACAGTCCGATGATAAACACCTGACCCGACTGGCCTCCCACTCGCCGCTCTTGAAACGAAATATTACTCCAATCGAGCGCATAGCCTTTGGGAGCCAACACCTCGTTCGCGACCCGCTCTAAGGCTTCAAGGGCTTGACCTGAGCTGAAACCCGGCGCCGCGGCTCCCAAAACCAGTGCCGTATTATACCCATTAAAGTGATTCACCGGATCCGGCCCGCTCTGATATTCCGCGGTCACCACCGTATCCAGTGGAATCATGTGGGTCTCCTGTCCACTTCGCGCCCGGACATAGATTTTTGAGAGATCCTGAGGTGTCGATCGGTACTCGGCCTCAGCCTCTGTTTGGACATGATAGACCCGACCGAACTTCACGAAGTCATTGATGTAGAAATTGCCAAAGTACGCCTGCAAGGTATCAAAGATGTCGGAAATCGGAATGCCTAGCGACTTCGCCCGTTCCCGATTCACATCGGCGAACAGTCTCGGGGAGGAGACACGGAAATTCGTCCCGATCCTCCCGATTGCCGGTTCTTGTTGTGCGCGTTCGACGAATTCCTGTGCCACCATGGCGAATTTTTTGAAGTCGCCGCTGGTCGGATCCTGGATTTGCCCAGAGAACCCGCCCACGGCGCCCACCCCGCGAATCGAGGGGGCATTGAACGCAAGGAGCAGCGCTTCGGGAATCTTCGCAAATTCTCCATAGGCCGCCCCGACCAGTGCCTTGGCATGATACTGCGGCTCCGGTCGTTCATCCCAGAGCACCAACGGCACGAACATCGTCGCGGAATTCGGACCTCTGGTGCCGAATACGAAGTTCTGCCCGGTTAGGGCATCTGTCGAGTGGACGGCCGGAATCGCTTGAAAGTAGCGTTCCACTCGTTCGAGAACGGCATCAGTCCGTTGTTTAGAAGCCCCGTCCGGTAATTGTGCAATGACGATGAAGTAGCCTTGGTCTTCTTCCGGCAAAAAACTTTTTGGCAATGTCTGGAAGAGGCCGAACGACAAGGCCAAGAGTAGACCGAATACAGCCATGACGCGAACCGGCCTGATCACAAGCCCGGCGACGGCGTTCGCGTAGCCTCGTTGTGTTCGACCGAAGACGCGATCAAACCACTCCCAAAACCGGTTCCGCTTCCCATGCTGTGGCGTGAGCACAACCCCGCAGAGTGCAGGGCTTAAGGTCAGGGCCACAAACCCGGAAACCGTGACCGAGATGGCGATCGTCGCCGCAAATTGTTTATACAGCGCGCCGGTAATACCACCAATGAATCCGACGGGCACGAACACGGAGACAAGAACCAGGACAATGGCGATCACCGGAGCCGTAACTTCATTCATCGCTCGTTTAGCCGCCTCCTTCGCGGAGACCCGATCCTCGCGCATATGCCGTTCGACGTTCTCGACCACCACGATGGCGTCGTCCACCACAATTCCGATCGCCAGCACCATTCCAAAGAGGGTGATGGTATTGATAGAAAACCCAAGGGTATAGAGCCCGACGAACGTCCCGATGAGCGAGACCGGCACGGCCACGGTGGGGATAATGGTAGCTCGCCACGTCTGCAAGAACAGATACACGACGAGCACAACCAGGACCATCGCTTCCAGCAGCGTCTTGACGACTTCCGTAATAGACATCTCGATAAATCGAGTCGTGTCATACGGCGTGTCATAGGACACGCTGGGTGGGAAATTTTGGGATAGCTCATCGATCTTCGCTCGGGTCCGTTGCACGGTATCGAGCGCATTTGCGCCGGGAGCCAAGAACGTCAGGATGAACGTCGTGGGTTTGCTGTTCCAGCGGCCTTCCAAGCCATAGGCTTGAGCACCCAATTCAACGCGCGCGACGTCTTTCAGCCGAACCAGAGAGCCGTCCGGAAGGGCACGCACGATGAGCTCTTCAAAGTCCTTCACGTCTGTCAGACGACCCTTCGTGATAATCGGGATCGTCAGTTCGGTTCCCTTCGGAGCCGGCTCACGCCCGATCGTTCCCGCCGGATAGTCACGATTCTGCTCCCGGACGATGGCAATGATGTCACTCGGGGTCAGCTCCAGCTTGGCCATCAGCAAGGGATTCAGGATGATCCGCATGCTGTACGTCTGTTGCCCGAACACCAGCGCATCTCCCACCCCCTTGACGCGTTTCAAATCATCGACGATACGAAGCGTGGCATAGTTCGAGAGAAAGACGGCATCGTGGCGCGGATCGGTCGACTTCAGGGCGATGACCAACACGAGATCAGGAGACAACTTCTTGACAGAGATCCCTTGACGGACTACTTCCGGGGGAAGCTGCGGCTCGGCGAGTTTTTCACGGTTCTGAGTTTGGACTTGGGCGATGTCCGGATTCGTGCCGATCTCAAACGTCAGCTTGATCGACACATGCCCATCGCTGCTGCTGGTGGATTCGTAATACAGGAGGTTGTCGACACCGGGGAGCGTGACCTCGATCGGTCTCGCGACCGCTTCAGCCGCCACTTCGGCGCTGGCCCCTGGATAATCGGCATCAATTTGAACCACCGGCGGGGTGATTTCAGGAAACTGCGCAATCGGGAGGAACTGCATCGCGAGCAGCCCCATCACAACGACAACGATTGAGATCACCGACGCGCGAATCGGTCGGTCGATAAAGACGTGCGAGATCACCTCTGACCCTTAATGAGAAGCGGGAGAAATCGATTCCGTACCAGCCTGGTTAGCCGCGACCCACGGAACAGGCTTTACCGGCGCACCGGGGCCGACTCGCATCAACCCGTTCACCACCACACGATCTCCGGCAGCTAAGCCTGCGTCGATGAGCCATTGGTCCCCTTTCCAATCGGAGGCCACGACATCTCGAATCTCCACTTTTTCGTCCTGGTTGACGACGTACACAAACGGCCCTTGGGGACCTTGCATCACGGCTCGTTGTGGAATCAGAACCGCGTCGGTCTTGGTATCGCCTGTGAATCGTACCTTTACAAACTGTCCAGGCAAGAGCGTCCGCTGGGGATTGGGGAACGTCATTCTGACCTCGCGTGCGCTGGTCTCTGTCCGTAGGCCTGGTTCCAACAGATCAAGCACCCCTTCATCAGGATAGGCTGTCCCATCCATGAGCGTCAGCCGACCACGCAATTGATACACGCCTGGGTGAGTAATTCTCTTTGCCTCGATGTCCCGTCGTCGCTTCAAGATGAAGGTTTCAGGAACGTTGACGACCACAAACATGGGATCGACGCGATGAATGGTGGTCAATAGATCGGTCTGGGCCGAGACGAGTCGTCCCTCATAGTACCGGCTTCGCTCGATAATTCCGGTAATCGGAGCCGTAATGAGCGTATTGTCCATATCAAACTGCGCTTTGATGAGGTCGGCCTGCGCTCCTTGCATGGCGGCATTGGCCGAGAGTTCTTCGGCAATGGCGTCGTCGACATCTTTCTGACTGACCGCCTGCTCAGCCAGCAACGGCTTGACCCTTGCCAGATCCTGTTTGGCTTGGACCACCCGGGCTTCAGCCTGTGCAATCTTGGCTTTGGCACTCGCAACCGCCGCCTTAAACGGAACAGGGTCGATCTGGTAGAGTCTGTCGCCCTTCTTGACGTCCCGCCCTTCCTTATACAAGACAGCCTTGAGAATGCCGGTGACCTGAGGACGGATCTCTACCGGACGTGAGGCCTCGGCTTGCCCGATAAATTCCGGTTCGTCGGGGACCGTCTTGGTCTGGACGGTCACCACCTCAACCTGAGGGGTTTCCTGTGGAGGCATCGACCCAGCCTCTTGCTTACACCCAACAGCCAGAGCAAGAGACACACTAAGAAATCCTAACGAAATATGTTGCGCGAGGCGTGAATCCATCAGCATGATACCTATCCTACATTTAGAGCACTCATCAGTTTTCCCTACAGACAAACGAACTATTGTACCGAGACATAGAAGACGGCGGCAAGCCCAAGCCGGTCAAGAATTTTCCCGGTTGCCTCGATGGGAGATAATCTCTCATCTATCTCTCCTCGGGGCAGTTTCTTGTCCCTGACCGGTTCGGGTGATCTCCTCGACAACACATCGAGTCAAACACCCTGATGCGCGTAACTCAGCCCCTTCTCGCCAGAGGCGCGCGAGTAAGGCTTTTCCCTCGGCATCGATGTACGTCACACCGCCTAAATCAATTCTCCCACACCGGTATTGATTCACTGACATCTCACGGCAATAGGCGTTCAGCTCCTCGACCCAGGGACCGGCAAGCCGTCCTTCCAGGACAAGCGAAACTGAACGAGATGCAGCGTCCCGCTGTCGGGTGATCTTTAACAACTCTTTCCTCTCCTCGACGCCTGTCGTCTAAGGAACAATATCCGTACCCCAGGGATTGTCCAGTAGAAAGAGCCAACGGCCATCGACCTGACGGCGAAGAATGCTAGACGATCGACCCTGGATCTGTACTGGGTTCCCTTGAGGATCAGTTCCTCGGATAGTCCAGCGGGCACAGAACTGCACGATATCGCCGACCTCTACGAGCTGTTGTGCCTCGATGCTAATCGTTGGCCTCAGAGCCATGAATCTTTCAAGGGCTTGGCGTATCCCGGCTGTTCCGTTCACCACGACACCAGGCTTGACGACGAACGACGCGCCTGGCTCAAACAGGGTCAAGGCCGATTCAAGCTGACAGGCGTTCATTGCCTTAACAAGGTGATTAATTACGTCTAGTGAGCTTGTCGTCTCCATGTACATTCCTTCTCTTCCGGCGACGTTGGGAAGCGCCCGACCAGTTGATTTTCACTGACATTAATATTGGCACCGCCGAAAAATGGCATAAAAGGCCGGCACCTTCACGATCTCCCCAGTGGGAAGGCTGTGTACCGTCCGCACATGACTCGGTCCCGTCTTGAGCAGCGTAAAGCGATCTGCAGGGAACAGCGTCGTCAGGTCATCTTCATGGAGCAGTCCCGGCGTGATCTGGTGTTCAAATACTCGGGCCAAGCCTGGAGGCGGCCCATATTGCTGAATCAATTGCGCAAAGAAGGGTTCGGCCGCCGAGGATAACTCAATCAAGTACAGTGTCCCTGTGGCTCCGAGAAGTCGCTCAATCGACTCAATGGCCGTCGATTGATCTACAGGCGACAGTTGGTGCAGCACCGCTCGTAGATAGATGTTGGCATCACCAAGTTCCTTGTGAATCGCTTCCGCAGCATCCGGACGGAGCACATCAAGCAAGCGATACGAGACATTCTGTGCGGCGTTGATTTTTCCGGCGAGTTCAACGGCAGCCGGTGCGATTTCTGTTCCGATGACTTTCGTAAAGTGCTTCCCGAGAAATAGGGTCTGGGTGCCGTTGCCACAGCCTAGGTCGATCAACGGAAGTTTCGGATCGAGATAGTCTCGGAAGAGCTGCAGATCTTCCTGCGCCGCATACTTAGGATCGGCGTCCCAGAATATTTCTCCCGGTGTTCCCGTGGTCGTACTCCAGAACCTCTCCCACGATGTTAAATATCGATTCGCTGATGTCATTCAGTCCCTCCCTATGGTTTGCCGAAATGCACGGCGCTATCTTGACACGGGATGCATAACGGTACCCCTCGTATCTTTCTGACTTCTAGGTTTGCGGAAGAGCCCTTCCGTTCTGCACCCGACGATTCTGGAGAATCACGGGATCGATCACTTCGCCACACTGCACGCATCGCCGTAGCGAAATATTAGCCGGACCGGATCCAGTCAGTGAGTCAAATCCCTGCTCGATGACCATGAGCCCCTGGCATCTGGAGCAGGGTCCGGATTTGACAAGGCCTTCTTGTCCGATGAACTCCTTGTGTTCTAACCCTGATGTCGCCATGGTTGACCTCCCTATCAGAGAGATTCGTGTACAAAGAATCAAAGCAACCCCTGTTCCAAGAGCGAATTTGAAAGACTGATGCCACCGATGTCGTTGAACTACCAGGGGAGACGCCTCTTGGGGAAGAGAGAGTCTTGACGGAAAACCGTCGAAGATCTGCCGACTCTCCGGCATGCCGCCGAATGTTCGGCGGCAGCTACTGGAGGGTGATATGTTTCCACAAGCGGCTCTATCACCGGGAAGACAGGCTTTTCGCGAGGGAACCGGAGTGTATTATGAATGTACCTGCAAAGGCGAAATCTGGACGTTCTATTGGAGGAAGAATCCACCGGTTAGACGGTTGAAGTGCGGATCACTCCGGAGGGCGAGTAATATTGAGCTTCTGCATTTTTGATTGGAGGGTTGTTCGCTTGAGTCCTAAGCGGGCCGCAGCTCCATCAGGGCCTCCGACGACCCATTTGGTCTCGCGGAGAACACGAAGAATTTGTTCACGCTCGGCTTCTTCAAGCGTGATGGCTGACGTCGTCACAAGACGGTTCTCGGCTTGCAATTCGCTCATTGGCACTTGCAAGTCCACCCCCTGTGTCAAAATGACGGATCTCTCGACGAGATTCTCCAGTTCGCGAATGTTACCCGGCCATGCGTAGCGCGACAGCACCTCCAGCGTCTTGGCTGGGACAGTCTGAATATTCTTCTTCATTCGTACTGCATAGTGCTGTGTAAAATATCGGACCAAGATGGGAATATCTTCGCGGCGTTCGCGCAACGGCGGCAAGGTGATCGGAAAGACATTCAACCGGTAATACAAATCGCTTCGAAACTGATGCTGCTCGACCAACGCCTTGAGATCCCGATTGGTCGCAGCAACGAGGCGCACGTTCACTCGGATCGTCTTGGTACTGCCCAGCCGCTCAAATTCCTGTTCCTGCAACACACGCAGCAGCTTGGATTGTAGCTCAAGTGGGATTTCACCTACTTCATCAAGGAAGATCGTGCCCTTGTCAGCCAGCTCAAATCGGCCGGCTTTCTGTGAGATTGCCCCGGTGAATGCACCTCGTTCATGCCCAAAGAGCTCGCTTTCCAACAGTCCCGTCGGAATGGCCGCGCAGTTCAGTTTCACGAACGTGCGCTCGGCTCTGGCACCCAACCGATGGATCGCCCGGGCAATGAGTTCCTTTCCGGTCCCTGTCTCCCCCTGAATCAAGACAGTCGAATCGGTCGGAGCGACCACTTCAACCTGCTTCAGGACATTCTTCAAGGCCTGGCTGTCGCCCAAGATATCATCAAACCCGTGCTCGAGACGGAGCTCCTCTTCCAGGTACAACTTCTCTTTGGCCAACTTCTCCTTGAGCTCCGCGATTTCCTGAAAGGCCAAGGCATTCTCAACCGCCACGGCAACCTGTTTGGCCACCTGCTGAAGAAACTCCAGATCCGCCTCGTGATAGGCCTCTTCCTCCAAACTCAAAAATCCCATGGCACCCAACCGGCGGGTTGCGGTCGTCAACGGAACAAAACAAAACGAGTTGACCTTGTCTTCCGCCATGCATCGCGTCACTGTGGGCCATCGAGCTTCACTCACAAGATTCGGCACGAGGATGGGTTGCTGTGTTTTCAACACGATCCCCGCAGGGCTCTCGTCGACCGGCCCCTCATGACCTCCTACAAGATCGGCTGGTACATTGGCCTGGATGGT